>NZ_JBPGXM010000004.1:0-70228 GCF_056755495.1 Leifsonia sp. KNZ12-8B | reverse complement strand
GTTCTGGTGTGGGGCTGAGAAGGGGCCGGCCCGAGGTCTCCGGCCGGCCCCGGATGGTGCGTGAGGCTGGTGCTACTTGATGATCGGGAGCAGCAGCAGCGCGAGCCAGCCGGCGATCAGGCCGCCGATGATCGGTCCGACCACGGGGACCCAGGAGTACGACCAGTCGCTCGTCCCCTTGCCCTTGATCGGGAGGATGGCGTGCGCGATGCGCGGACCGAGGTCACGGGCCGGGTTGATGGCGTACCCGGTCGGGCCACCGAGGCTCGCACCGATGCCGACCACGAGGAGGGCGACGGGCAGCGCTCCGAGGGCGGCCAGGCCGGCCGCCTGACCGGGCTGGTGGCCGAAGGCGATCACGACGAACACCAGCACGAAGGTGCCGACGATCTCGGTGACCAGGTTCCAGCCGTAGCTGCGGATGGCCGGGCCGGTCGAGAAGACGCCGAGCTTGTTCGCCGGCTCCGGCTCCTCGTCGAAGTGCTTCTTGTACGCCAGGAACGTGATGATCGCGCCGATGATGGCACCGATCAGCTGAGCCAGGATGTACAGCAGCACCGTGATGAAGTTGACCGGTACCAGGGTGTGCGCCGCAGCGGAGCCGAAGGCCTTCGCCCCGTTCGCCACGAGGCCCAGCGTCACCGCCGGGTTCAGGTGGGCGCCCGAGTTGTACGAGACGATGACGCCGGCGAAGACCGCGAGGCCCCAGCCGAAGTTCACCATCAGGAACCCGCCGTTGAAGCCCTTGTTCTTGATGAGGGCGACGTTCGCCACGACACCGGTACCGAGGAGGACCAGCATGGCCGTGCCGACCAGCTCAGACAGGAAATCTACACCGATATTGTCCACGTTGACCTTCCAGTTGTTCAGTTGACCGCGCACCCTGACGTGCGAAGTGAGCGGACCTCGTCAGGACTGCACCTGAACGCTATTGCCGCCCGGTGCACCCCGGCAAGGACCGGATGATGCACGTTCGTGCATCATCGGACCGCTGCGGCCTCGCTCCCGTCCGCCGGCGCGAGGAACACGCGGTGAGCGTCGGCGAGGTCCGCCTTGAACGCATCTTGCTCCTCCTCGCGCCGGGTTGGCGACCATCCGAGGGCGTTTGCCGTGATTTCGCCGATCTCGCGGACCAGCGCCGGCGTCACCGAGCCGGTGAACGCGAGGCTCGTGCGGCGCAGGAACACGTCGTCCAGGTGGGCCACGTGCTCGGTGCGCACCAGGTAGTCGATCTCGGCGCGCGAGTAGTCGGGCGCCGCCTGCAGCGGGGCGTCCTCGCCGTCCCAGCCGGCGATCGCGTCGATGACGAAGCTCGCCTTGGTGCCGTAGCGGTGCAGCAGCTGGGCGGCGCGCTCGGCGCCGACATCGGCGCCGTAGCGCGCGATCCAGTCGTTCTCGGCCTTCTGAGTGGCGGGGAAGCCGGCGCCGCCGCCGATCGGCAGGCCCAGCGTGGAGACCGTCCGCGACACTCCCAGCGCGGCCAGCGTCTCGTTCGCGAGGTGCTCGCTCAGGGCGCGGAACGTCGTCCACTTGCCGCCGACCAGGCTGAGCACGGTGGTGTCGCCGAGCCCCTCGACGGTGCCGGGGACGATGCGGTAGTCGCGGGAGACGAAGCCGGGCGCGGTGTCGTCGTGGTGCGGCAGCGGGCGCACGCCCGAGAAGGTGTAGACGATCTGCTCCCGCGTGACCGGGATCGTTGGGAAAACGTGCGAGACGAGTTCGATGAAGTAGTCGATCTCGTCCTCGGTGATCACCGCGCGCTCCGACATGTCCGCATCGATGTCGGTCGTGCCGACCATGACCCGGCCCTTCAGCGGGTAGATCAGGACGATGCGGCCGTCGTTGTTCTCGAAGAACATCTCCCGGCCCTTGCAGGCCTCGAGCAGTTCCGGGTTGTCGAGGACGATGTGCGAGCCCTTCGTGCCTCCCATGTAGCGGGTGGTGTCGCCGAGCGCGGCATTCGTCAGGTCGGTCCAGGGGCCGGAGGCGTTGACCACAACGTCGGCGGTGATGACGAACTCGTGGCCGCTCTCGCGGTCGCGGACGACGACGCCGCCGTCGCGGGCGCCCACCGCCTCCACGTAGTTCACGGCACGGGCGTGCGGGCCGGTCGCGAGGCCGTCGGCGAGCACGTCGAGGGCCAGCCGCTCGGGGTCGTGCACGGACGCGTCGAAGTAGGTGGCGGTGTACTTGAGGTCGGGGTTCAGCTTCGGGAGCTCGGCGAGCGCCTTCGTGCGGCCCTTGAACGAGTGCCGAGGGACCGAGCCGCCGTCGCGCGAGAAGGAGTCGTAGATCGTGAGCCCGGTCTTGATGAGGAACGCGCCGCGCTCCTTCGGCTTGCCCTGCTTGTGGGTGAGGAACCGCAGCGGCGCGGCGAGGATGCCGGAGAACGTGGAGAAGATCGGGATGGTCGTCTGCAGCGGCTTGACGTAGTGCGGGGCGATCTTGAGCAGGCCGTTGCGCTCGGTCACGGACTCCTTGACCAGGCGGAACTCGCCGTTCTCGAGGTAGCGGATGCCGCCGTGGATCATGTGGCTCGACGCGGCGGAGGCGCCGGAGACGAAGTCGTTGCGCTCGACGAGCACGACGTCGACGCCCTGCAGGGCCAGGTCGCGGAAGGTGCCGAGACCGTTGATGCCGCCGCCGACGATCAGCACCTGCGCGGTCGGGCGGTCGGCGAGGCGCTGGACCTCGCTGCGGATGGTCGAATTCGTGGCCACGTCGGACTCCTGAATCTCGAAGAATGTGGTGGGACGGCTATAGTCTTGGTCGCGCCACAACTCTGATCAAGGTCGCTGCACATACGTGCACCGCCTCCCCCGAGCGAGAAGACTCCCGATGGCTCAACCAATGGCTCAACCCGAGACCGAGAACCTGCCGGACAAGGTCCGCGACGCCCTGAAGGCCGGGCACCTCTACTACATGCAGGACCTCACCATGGAGGCGATCGCGCATGAGATGCACACCTCGCGCTCCAGCGTCTCCCGGCTGCTGAGCTTCGCGCGGGCGTCGGGGCTGGTGACGATCCAGATCGCCCAGCCGCACGAAGGTGCGACGCGCATCCAGCAGGCGATCCACAGTCGGCACGGGGTCGCCGCGCACATCGTCCCGATGCCCAGCGCGATCAGCGACGTCGACCGGTTGGAGCGCGTCGCGATCTCGGCTGCACGGATTCTCGACCGCTTCATCGACTCCAACATGACGGTCGGGATCGCCTGGGGCTCGACGATGAGCGCGCTCAGCCGCCACCTCATTCCCAAGGAGCTGCACAACGTGGAGTTCGTGCAGCTCAACGGGGCGGGCAACACGTACACGACGGGTGTGCTGTACGCGTCGGAGATCCTGCGGCGGTTCGGTGACACCTACTCGGGAACGATCCAGGAGTTCCCGGTGCCCGCGCTCTTCGACGACCCGCAGACCAAGGTCGCGATGTGGCGCGAGCGCAGCACGCGGCGCATCCTCGACATCCAGGAGCGGATGGACGTGGCGCTGTTCGGCCTCGGCTCCCCCTTCTCGGAGGTGCGTTCGCACGTGTACGCGGGTGGCTATCTCGACGCCGCGGACTACGCCTCGCTCGACGCCGCCGGAGTCGTCGGCGACGTCGCGACGGTGTTCTTCCGCGAGGATGGCACGCACGACGGCATCCCGCTGAACGAGCGGGCCAGCGGCCCCGACATCGACCTGATCAAGCGCGTGCCCCGCCGCGTCTGCATCGTGTCCGGTCCGTCGAAGGTGCACAGCCTGCGCGGCGCGCTGGCGGCGAACCTCATCACCGATCTCATCGTGGATGAGGGGACGGCACGGGCGCTCGTCGCGCTCGATGAGGCGCACGAGGCCGAAGCGGCCGGCGCCGGTGCCGGTGCCGGCGCTGGCGACAGCGACAGCGACGGGGTGGGCGCAGGCGACGGCGTGGGCGACGGGGCGGCGCCGGAGATCGCCCAGGACCATCCGGCACCGGCCGCCGTCGCATCGGCGCGCTGACCGTCTTCATGTCGGCGCGCCGACCGTCGTCGGCGGGAGCGCCGCGCGAGCGCTACCCCCGCGCCGCCCGGCGACGAAGGATCAGCACCGCGGCGCCGACGGCCAGCAGCAGCGCGGCCGCCACGCCGCCGAAGGTGGCGTCGAGACCGGTGGAGGCGAGGACGTTCGCGGATGAGCGCGAGCCCGTTGCGACCGTCGACGCCGCGGGCGTGGGCGACGCGCTCGCGGAGGGCGCCTCTCCCCCGGGCACCTGCTGACCACCGGCCGGGGGCTGGGGCGTGCCCTCACCCGGCGCCGGAGCGAGCGGCGGACCGGTGATCCCGGGATTCGGGTCGAGGATGAGCGCCGACGTCGCCACGGCGGCCGTCGCCTCCTGCGTGCTCACGCCCGCCGGGTACAGCGTGTCGTAGGGATGCCCCGCATCGTCGGACGGCATGCCGCGCACGACGGCGTGGTTGACGGTGTCCTGGGTGGTGTCGACGATCCCGGTCGTCGTGCAGTCGAGCGACTTCTTCTGACCGGGCGCGAGCGTGCCGAAGGCCAGCCCCTCGCACTCCTTGCTCGGGCCCGCCACGCCTCCGGTCAGGTTCTCCTGCGTCGGGACGACGTCGGTCAGGGTGGTGTTACCGGTGTTCGTCACCGTGAGCCGCCACTGCGCATCCCCACCGAGCGGGACCACCACGCGGTTGGTCCACTGCGCGTCGTCGCCGACATCGCACCCGGTTCCGGTGACGCACACCTGCTTGACGAGCGCGATGGCGGGCGCGAGCGTCCGGACCGACGCCGACGCGATGTTCGACTGCACGCCGTCGGTGAAGCGGGCGGCGAGCCGTCCGCCGCTCGGGTCGGCGAAGCTGCTCGTGAGCTTCGCCGAGTTGACGACATCGCCCGCGCCCTTCACCGCGGTGCTCGTGCAGGTGATCGCCGCGGAGCCGCCGGGAGCGAGCGACGCCACGACGGAAGCCCCGGCGCAGTCGCCGCCCGACGCGGTCCCGCCCGCCAGGACGTCGTCGGAGACCCGCACGTCGGCGAGCGCGACCGAGCCCGTGTTGGTGGCCGTCAGGCGCCACTGCACGTCCGTGCCGGCGGCGACCGTCGCGGCGGGACCCCACTGCGCATCGTCCGCGGCGTCGCAGCCGGTGCCCGTGAGGCAGACCTCCTTGGTGAGCCGGAGGTGCGGGTCGACGACGTGGAGGATGACGGTGAATCCGCCGCCCACCCAGTCGAGACCGTTCGGCGTCTCGACCTGGTTGACGGTGCCGTAGCTGAGCTTCGCCCCGTCGTCACCGGCACGGAGCGTCCGCTCGATCCGGCTGGTGGTGGGGATGACGTCGCGCCCGTCCTGCAGCACGTTGCCGGCTCCGAGCTCCTGGGCCGCGCCGCCCTGCCCGGGGACGAGCGACCAGTGCAGCTCGCTCCCGACGAATCCGAACTCGGCCTCGTCCGTCGGAGCGTACGGCACCTGGCACCCCTTGGCCCTGCCGACGAACTCCATCGTGTCGCCCGGTAGGGCGTACACATCGCGGCCGGTGTCGGCCGAGAAGATGCGGGCCGTCCCGTTCGGCGTCGCGCCGCAGACGTAGAACGACAAGTCGTCGTACGGCTTCGGCACTGTCAGCGTCTGCGCGGCCGGCGGCATGTACTCGGCGATGCCGGTGGAGCCGGTCGCGCCTCCGGCCGGGGCGCCGGTGAGGAGCAGCGCCACGGCGGCGACGATGGCGGACATGCCGGCGGCGCCGACTCGAACGACGGATCTGGAGCGGATGGTGCGTTGCATCCCGCCACCCTACTGATACATGTAATATTTCTGCAACCCATATGGGTGACAACGTTCCCATCCCGCCCGCCGTCATGAATCGACGGGAATAGGACCGGCGCCGACGCGTTGTCCTACACTCGACAACAGAAGTAACGTGCTCCGGGGTCGGTGAGAGTCCGAACCGGCGGTCATAGTCCGCGAGCGGACGGCGCGCCAGCGCCCCCGCTGAGCCGGTGGAATTCCGGCACCGACGGTAATGCGCACGGCGAGAGCCGATGCGATCAGTCCGGATGGGAGGATGCACGTGGCAGCGGCCGTCGTCGGCCGCCGCCTCCACGACCCCCGGTGCACGTCCGCCCGCTACGAACAGCGAGAGACAGAGGACGCACCGGATGACGTGGGAAAGCCACATGCGCACCGCGCTCGAGCTCGCGGCCAACGGCCCGGCGACCGGCGCCAACCCGCGCGTCGGCTGCGTGATCGTCTCCGCCGACGGCCATGTGCTCGCCGAGGGCTGGCATCGCGGCGTCGGCACCGCGCACGCCGAGGTGGACGCGCTCAGCCGGCTCCCCGAGGGCGGCGCCCGCGGTGCCACCGCGGTCGTGACGCTGGAGCCCTGCAACCACTGGGGCCACACGGGCCCGTGCTCGGAGGCGCTGATCGCCGCGGGCGTCGGCCGCGTCGTGTACGCGGTCGCCGATCCCGGCCGGCACTCCAGCGGCGGGGCGGAGCGCCTCCGCGAGGCGGGCGTCGAGGTCGTGGCCGGCGTGCTCGCGGACGAGGTCGAGCGCTTCCTCGACGACTGGCTGACGGCGGCGCGGCTCGGCCGCCCGCACATCACGGTGAAGTGGGCCGCCAGCCTCGACGGACGGACCGCCGCCGCCGACGGCACGAGCCGCTGGATCACCGGCGCCGCCGCGCGCCAGCGCGTGCACGAGCAGCGGGAGGCCTCCGATGCGATCGTGGTGGGCACCGGCACGGTGCTCACCGACGACCCGAGCCTCACGGCCCGCGGCGATGCCGGGGAGCTGATGGGCACGCAGCCGACGCCGGTCGTCGTCGGGACGCGCGCCGTCCCCAACGACGCCGCCGTGTTCCGTCACCCCAACCCGGTGATCTTCGAGGGCACGCACGACCTGCACCAGGTCGTCGCCGACCTCCACCAGCGCGGCTTCCGCCGCGTCTACGTCGAGGGAGGCCCGACGCTCGCGACCGCGTTCGTCGCCGCCGGCCTCGTCGACGAGTACGCCATCTATGTCGCGCCGACGCTGCTCGGCGGACCGCAGCACGCGATCGGCGACATCGGCGTCACGACCATCGGGGAGCAGCGGAGGCTGCGCATCCTCGACATCGAGCGACTGGGCCAGGACCTCTACATCCGGGCCGTCCCCGCAGCAGAAACCGGCCAGGCGCCGGCGAAGGAGAGCTGAGCATGTTCACCGGAATCATCGAAGAGCTGGGCGAGATCACCGCCGTCGAGCGCACGGCCGACGCCGCCCGCGTCACCGTGCGCGGGCCACTGGCGGTGAGCGACGCGCGGCACGGCGACTCCATCTCGGTCAGCGGCGTCTGCCTGACCGTCATCGAGAAGGACGCCGAGCACTTCACCGCGGACGTGATGGCCGAGACCCTGGCGATGAGCACGCTCGACGACGTCGCACCCGGGCGCCGCGTCAACCTCGAGCGCGCAGCCCAGGTCGGCGACCGCCTCGGCGGACACATCGTGCAGGGCCACATCGACGGCACAGCGACCGTGCTCTCGGTCGAGGACGGCAGCGCCTGGCGGGTCGTCCGGCTGAGCCTCGACCCGCAGCACGCCCCGCTGGTGGCGCGCAAGGGCTCGATCGCGATCGACGGCGTCTCCCTCACCGTGAGCGAGGTCGGCGGCGGCCGCGACGACGGCTGGTTCGAGGTCTCGCTCATCCCAGAGACCCTCGCCGCCACCACCCTCGGCGACCGCGTGCCCGGCGATCGCGTCAACATCGAGACCGACATCCTGGCGCGGCACGTGGAGCGCATGCTCGCGCTCGAGCCGCAGCTGACAGAACGGAGTGCGTCATGAGCCTGGCCACCATCCCCGAGGCCCTCGCCGAGCTGCGCGCCGGCCGCCCGGTGATCGTCGTCGACAACGAGAGCCGCGAGAACGAGGGCGACGTGATCCTCGCCGCCGAGCTCGCCAGCCAGGAGTGGATCGCCTGGACGGTGAAGAACTCCTCCGGCTTCATCTGCGCGCCGATGACCAACGAGATCGCCGACCGCCTCGAGCTGCCGGTCATGGTCGTCAACAACGAGGACGCCCGCGGCACGAACTACACCATCAGCGTCGACGCGGCCGACCGGCTCTCCACCGGCATCAGCGCCGCCGACCGCGCCCACACGCTGCGCGTGCTGGCGAACCTGGAGTCGACGCCCGCCAGCCTGCACCGGCCCGGCCACATCCTCCCCCTGCGCGCGGTCGACGGCGGGGTGCGCGAGCGCGACGGGCACACGGAGGCGGCTGTCGACCTCCTGAAGCTCGCCGGCATGACCCCGGTCGGCGCCATCGCCGAGATCGTGGCCGACGACGGCGAGATGATGCGCCTCCCCGGCCTCATCGAGCTCGGTGACAGGGAGGGCGTGCTCGTCATCACCATCGAGGCCCTGATCGCGTACCTGCAGGAGTTCCACTGCGACCAGCAGCTGGAGACGGTGGCGCCGATCCCCGAGACCTCGCGCGTGATCTTCGAGGTCGAGACGACGGTCCCGACCGGGCACGGCGCCTTCCGGATGCGCGCCTACCGCGACCGCATGACGGGCGCCGACCACGTCGCGATCGTCTCCGGCACGCCGGGGGCGACGGGCAGCCTGGTCCGCGTCCACTCCGAGTGCCTGACCGGCGAGGCGTTCGGGTCGCTGAAGTGCGAGTGCGGGCCGCAGCTCGACGCCGCGCTCGACACCATCCAGCGGGAGGGCGGCGTCGTCGTCTACCTGCGCGGGCACGAGGGCCGCGGCATCGGCCTCATCAACAAGCTGCGCGCCTACAAGCTGCAGGAGGACGGCCTCGACACCCTCGACGCCAACCTCGCCCTCGGCCTCCCGATCGACGCCCGCGACTACGGCGCGGCGACGGCGATCCTGCAGGATCTCGGCATCGAGTCCGTGCGGCTGCTGACCAACAACCCGGAGAAGGTGCGCCAACTCGAGGAGCACGGCGTCGAGGTCGAGGAGCGCGTGCCGCTCGTCGTCGGCGTCGGCAGCTTCAACGAGGGCTACCTCGAGACCAAGCGCGACCGGATGGGCCACGCCATCGGCGCCATCGACCAGACCACCGACACCACCCACACAGCGGACGCGATCGCCGCGGAGAGGACGACACGATGAGCGGAGCGGGAGCACCGGACGCCGCGGAGACGATCGACGGGAGCGGCCTGCGGGTCGTCGTCGTCGCCGGCACCTGGCACGAGGAGATCACGAACGGCCTGATCGCGGGCGCCCGGCGCACGCTCGACGCGGCCGGCGCCTCCTACAGCCTGGTGCGTGTACCGGGCAGCTTCGAGCTGCCGGTCGTCAGCAAGGCGGCGCTGGAGGCGGGGGCCGACGCGGTCGTCGCCCTCGGTGTGATCATCCGCGGCGGCACGCCGCACTTCGAGTACGTGTCGGCGGCCGCGACCGACGGCCTGACCCGGGTCGCGCTCGACACCGGCAAGCCCGTCGGCTTCGGCGTGCTCACCCTGGACGACGAGCAGCAGGGCCTCGACCGCGCCGGCCTCCCCGGCTCCAAGGAGGACAAGGGGCAGGAGGCGGCGCACGCCGCCCTGGCGACCGCGCTCACGCTGCGCGAGCTGCGGGGCTGACGCACCGACCGTTCAGGTGCGCCACGGCATGTGCTGGAGCGTCCATGTGTTTCCGTCGGGATCGCTGAACCAGGCATACAGCACGCCGCCCATGTCCTGAACCGGACCCACCTCGACACCGCCTGCGAGCAGCCGTTCGCGGGCGGTGTCCATGTCGGCGACCACCAGGTGGAGACCGCGCAGCGACCCCGGCGCCATGCCGGTGTCCGCCATTCCCGCCGTCATGGTCACCGAGCAGTACGAACCGGGAGGCGTCAGTTGCACGATGCGGACTCCTTCAGCGGGGGTGACGTCCACATCCACCGTGAAGCCGGCGCGATCCCGGTAGAAGGCGATGCTGCGGTCGATGTCGCCGACCGGGAGCATCACCAGTTCGAGCATCATGGCACCTGCGGGGACCGGGGGCGTGGGGTGAGCAGCCCTGTCGTCGTTCACTGTCGGCCTGCCCCGTCCTCCGCCAGCACGGCATCGAGCTGCCGGTAGCGCGACTCCGCCTCGAGCCGGTAGCGGTCGATCCAGGAGGTGAGGCGTTCGAGGGCAGCGGCGTCGAGGTGGACCGGGCGTCGCTGCGCCTCGCGGGTGCGCCACACCAGGCCGGCCGCCTCCAGCACGCCGATGTGCCGGGAGACCGCCTGGAGCGTGATGTCGAACGGCTCCGCGAGCTCGTTCACCGTGGCCGGCCCCCGGCTCAGGCGCGCGACGATCGCCCGCCGCACCGGGTCGGCCAGCGCCGCGAACGCGCCGTCGAGCGTCTCGTCCTCCGTCATGCTCAACCCATCCATTAATCAACAATTGTGTTGAATAGCACGATACGAGGCCGCTCGCGCCGCGTCAAGCGCCCGAGCGCCCGAGCCGCTACGGCTTCCAGACCATGAGCACCACGACCACCACCAGCAGCAGCGACGCGACGCCCGACCCCGCGGCGATCGCCGGGTAGCGCGACGCCGTCCCCTCGCGCAGCGCCTCGGCCGCACGGCGCATCGTCGGCACGACCAGGAACAGCGTCAGCCCCAATGCGACCACGTACAGGATGAGCGACCAGAGGATCCACGGAGTCGTGATGCTGAGGTGGTACTTCTCGTCGGCGAGGCTCATCGCACCGAAGCCGAACACGATGACGAGGAGGGACAGCAGCGAGAGCAGGTTGGTGGACTTCGCCAGCACCCCGACCTGGTCGGCGTTGCCCGCCCTGACCGCGCGCATCGCCGTCATGGGCAGGATCGCCATCGGCCCGACGATGAAGACCGCCGCGACCACGTGCAGGACCGAGAAGAGAGTATCCATGCGGTCAGCCTAGCCAGCCGGAGTCGCTTAGGCTGGAGGGTGCGCCACAAGCGCCTTCCACTTCTCGCCGCCCCGCGCCCGCACGCCCGACCGACGCCGGCGCCGCGCGGCGACGTCCCCATCCGCTCACCGGAAGTCCCACACGCATGTCTACGACGGCCTCCGTCACTCCTGCTCCCGCCAACACGCGCGGGCGCGTCATCCTCGCCAGCCTCATCGGCACCTCGATCGAGTTCTACGACTTCTATGTCTACGCGACCGCGGCCGTCCTCGTCTTCCCGTCGCTGTTCTTCACCAACGACGACCCGACCACCGCGCTGCTGGCCTCGTTCGCCGTGTTCGGCGTCGCCTTCATCGCCCGCCCCGTCGGCTCGATCCTGTTCGGCCACTTCGGCGACCGCATCGGCCGCAAGGGCACGCTCGTCGGCTCCCTACTCACCATGGGCATCGCGACCGTGCTGATCGGATGCCTGCCGACCGCGCAGGTGCCCGGCTGGGAGTTCTGGGCCCCGTTCCTCCTCGTCATCATGCGGTTCTGCCAGGGCCTCGGGCTCGGCGGCGAGTGGAGCGGCGCAGCCCTGCTCGCCACCGAGAACGCCCCAGAGGGCAAGCGTGCGATCTACGGCACCTTCCCGCAGCTGGGCGCGCCGATCGGCTTCATCGTGGCGAACCTGCTCTTCCTCGTCCTGAGCCTCACGATCTCGCCGGAAGCCTTCGCGGCCTGGGGCTGGCGCATCCCGTTCCTGCTGAGCGCCGTGCTCGTCATCGTCGGCCTGTACGTGCGGCTCAAGCTGGTGGAGACCCCGGCGTTCCAGAAGGTCGTCGACACCGGCGAGGTCGCGAAGCTCCCGCTCGCGCGCGTCTTCAAGACGAGCTGGTACCAGATCGTGCTCGGCACGTTCATCATGCTGGCGACCTACGTGCTGTTCTACCTGATGACCGCCTTCACCCTCACCTACGGCACGACGGCCGCCACCCCGGCTCAGGCGCAGGCCGCGGCCGAGAAGGCGGGCAAGCCGTTCGACCCGGCCGCATTCATCCCGGGCCTCGGCTACAACCGCAACGACTTCCTGCTGATGCTCATCGTCGGCGTGATCTTCTTCGGCATCTTCACCCTGGTGGCCGGCCCGCTCGCCGAGCGCTTCGGCCGCCGCAAGACGCTGATCTGGGTGACGCTCGGGATCATCGTGTTCGGCCTCCTGTTCGTCCCGCTGTTCGGCGGCGGCTTCGTCGGCACCATGGCGCTGCTCATCATCGGCTTCACGCTGATGGGCCTCACCTTCGGGCCGATGGGCGCGGAGCTGCCCGAGCTGTTCCCGACCAACGTGCGGTACACGGGCTCGGCGATCGCCTACAACCTCTCCAGCGTGCTCGGTGCGGCCGTCGCCCCGACCATCGCGGTGTGGCTGTGGACGCTGGCCGACGGCTCGACCATCTGGGTCGGCGTCTACCTGTCGCTCGCCGGCGTGCTCACGCTGATCGCGCTGCTGCTCTCGAAGGAGACCCGCGACACCAACTTCACCGACAACGTCTCGTAGAACACGTTGCACCGGCGCCGAGGGGCGTCGTTCGGTCGCTATTCCACCGGAATTCCGACCGAACGGCGCCCCTCGTCCGCGTTTCAGTCCAGGAAGAGCGCACGGAGGCGGCGCGTGGTGAGGATGAGCCCCAGCGTGATCATCACGGCGTAGTAGAGCACGTGCCACAGCATCCCGAGGTCGACCGCGCCCGTCGTCAGCCCGCGCACCAGCTCGACGCCGTGCCACAGCGGGAGGGCGCGGATGATCCACTGGATCGGCTCCGGATACACCGTGATCGGGTAGAAGGTCGCCGACAGCAGGAACATCGGCAGCAGGATGAAGTTGATCCAGTCCATCTGCTGGAAGGTCTTCATGTAGCTGGTGACACCCATCCCGAAGCTCGCGAAGCCGAACGCGATCAGCAGCACGGCCGGGAGGGCGAGCAGCGCCCACCACGACAGGTTCAGCCCCAGCGCCTGCATCACCAGCATGAAGCCGATCGCGTAGAGCGCTCCACGGGCGAGCGCCAGCAGGATCTCGCCGAGCGCGACGTCGAGCGGCCCGAGCGAGGTTGCGAGCATCCCCTCGTACAGCTTCGCGAAGTGCATCTTGAAGAAGACGTTCCAGGTGGAGTCGTACACCGCCCCGTTCATCGCCGCCGTCGCCAGCAGGGCGGGCGCGATGAAGGCGGCATAGGGCACCTCCTGGCCGTTCTCGGTCGTGATCGTTCCGACGAGGGCGCCGAAGCCGACGCCGAGCGAGAGCAGGTAGAAGATCGGCTCGAAGAAGCCCGAGGCGATCACCATCCAGTTGGTGCTGCGGGTGGCGAACCAGCCGCGCTGCATCACCGAGCGGGCATTGCCCGCGTAGAGCGCCCGCAGCGGCCGGCCGTGCGAGACGGTCGCGACGAGGCGGTCGTCGGTCGTGGTCACTTGTTCAGCCTCCTCGCCGCGGCCGGCCGTGCGAGACGGTCGCGACGAGGCGGTCGTCGGTCGTGGTCACTTGTTCAGCCTCCTCGCGGCGATGCGCCGGGTCCACAGCCAGAAGACGGCGGACAGGGCGAGCAGGTACACGACGTGCAGCACGGTCAGCCAGGCGGGCTCCGGTGAGCCGTACGACGCGACGCGCGCGAGCTCGGTGGAGTGCCAGAGCGGGGAGAGCCAGCCGATCCACTGCAGGTACGGCGGCATCGTCTCCAGCGGGAAGAACGTGCCGGAGAACAGCGTCATCGGCAGCAGCACGAACCGCATGAGCATGGCGATCTGACCGGTGTCCTGCTCGAGGGTGGCGACGTACGCCATGATCGGCGCGCCGAAGGCGAGGCCGCCGAGCGTCGCCGCGAGCACCCCCAGCCAGCCCCACGGCCCCGGCACCGCGCCGAACAGCAGCATGAACGCGTAGTAGACGACGCACGTGCCGATCAGCCGCGCGAGCACCGAGATGACGATGCCGTCGATGATCTGACCCGGTGCGATCGGCGCCGCGTTGATGCCCGTGAAGGTCGGGTTCCACTTGAACCCGAGCATGATCGGGTAGGTGAACTCCTCGCTCGCCACCGTGACCGCGGCCGTGCAGAGCAGGGCGGGGGCGACGAAGGTCAGGTAGCTGACGCCGTCGACGGCCTGCGGTCCGAGATTGCCGCTGACCAGGCTCCCGAGCCCGACCCCCATCGCGAAGAGATAGACGAGCGGGTTGCCGAACCCGGTGAACAGCAGCGTCTGCAGGTACGACCGCATCACCCGGAAGCGGTGCTCGGCCACGTACCACGCGCCGAACCGGCGGGGCCGCACGGCCGCGGCGAGCGCCGCCCGCGCGTCCTCGCCCGCGGGCGCCGGGGAAGGACCCCGGCCCGGTATCGAGGCGGGCGCGCTCATTCGATCAGGCTCCGTCCGGTGAGCCGCAGGAAGACGTCCTCCAGGCTCGACCGGCGCACCAGGCTGGTGAGCGGGTGGAGGCCGCGGTCGGTGATGCGCGCGAGCTCGGCCTCCCCGTCGTCGCTGTAGACGAGGATGCGGTCGGGCAGCACCTCCACGCGCTCCCCGACGCCGTCGAGCAGCCCGGCGACCTCGGCGTTGCGCTCGGAGCCGAACCGTACCTCCAGCACCTCCCGCGTGGAGTACTCGCGGATGAGGGCGGCGGGCGACCCCTCGGCCATGATGGCGCCCTTGTCGACGACGACGAGCCGATCGCAGAGCTGCTCGGCCTCGTCCATGTAGTGCGTGGTCAGCACGAGCGTCGTGCCCTGCTCCTTGAGCCGGAACAGCCGGTCCCAGAGGATGTGCCTGGCCTGCGGGTCGAGCCCGGTCGTCGGCTCGTCGAGCAGGAGGATGCGCGGGTCGTTGATGAGCGCGCGGGCGATCGTGAGGCGGCGCTTCATGCCGCCCGACAGGTCGTCGACCTTGGCCTTCGCCTTGTCCTCCAGCTGCGCGAAGGCGAGCAGCTCGTCCGCCCTCGCCCGCACCCGGGCGCCGGGGAGGCCGAAGTAGCGACCGTAGACGATGAGGTTCTCGCGCACCCGCAGCTCGGTGTCGAGATTGTCGGCCTGCGGCACGACGCCCAGCTGCGACCGGATCTCGGGGCCGTAGCGGTCGGGGTCGAGGCCCAGGATGCTGAGATCGCCCGCGGTGCGGGTGGAGACGGCCCCGATCATCCGCATCGTCGTCGACTTGCCCGCGCCATTGGGCCCGAGGAGCCCGAAGGACTCCCCCGGCTCCACCTCGAAGCTGATGCCGTCGACGGCCGGGAAGTCCTTGTACTTCTTGACCAGGTCGGTGGCGGCGATGACGGGCGTCGGCATAGTTCAGCAGCGTAGCCTCGACCCCCGACACCTTCCAGGGCGGACGGGCGCATGCCCCGAGCGCGCCCCGTGCCCGATCTTCCAGCGAACCGGCAGCCCGGAGGCCGTACGGTCGATGCATGAGCACCACGCACTCCGCGCCCGCCCGGCGCCGCTCCCCCTTCTCCCGGCGCACCGACGACGCCGGTCCCCGCGCCCGCTTCAGCCAGCTGCTCCCCTACCTGCTCGAGCATCGCGGGGTGCTCGCGTTCGTCGTGGTGCTCAGCATCCTGGGCGCGGCGGCGAGCCTCGCGCAGCCGCTGCTGGTCAGCCAGGTCATCGACATCGTCGGCAAGGGCGAGCCGCTCGGTGGGCTGGTGTGGGGGCTCGTCGCGCTGGTCGTGATCTCGGGCCTCATCTCCGGCTACCAGCACTACCTGCTGCAGCGCAGCGGCGAGGGCGTGGTGCTGTCGTCCCGGCGCCGGCTCGTGGGGCGGATGCTGCGCCTCCCGATCAGCGAGTTCGACACGCGCCGCACCGGCGACCTGGTCTCGCGCGTCGGCTCCGACACGACACTCCTGCGGGCGGTGCTCACGCAGGGCCTGGTGGAGGCGATCGGCGGCGCCCTCACGTTCGTCGGCGCGTTGATCGCGATGCTCATCATCGACCCGGTGCTGCTCGGGCTGACGGTGCTCGTGGTCGCCGTGTCGATCGTGGTCGTCACCCTCCTCTCCGGCCGCATCCGCGTCGCGAGCCAGAAGGCGCAGACGAAGGTCGGCGATCTGGCGGCGGCGGTGGAGCGGGCCATCAGCTCGGTCCGGACCATCCGCGCCGCGAACGCCACCGAGCGCGAGATCGCGGCCGTCGACGAGGATGCGACGGGCGCCTACCGCATGGGCATCCGGGTGGCGAAGATCTCGGCGCTGGTCGTGCCCGTGGCCGGGATCGCGATGCAGGTGTCGTTCCTGGTGGTGCTGGGCGTCGGCGGCTTCCGGGTCGCCTCCGGAGACATCACGGTCGCGAACCTCGTGGCGTTCATCCTGTTCCTGTTCATGATGATCCTCCCGCTCGGGCAGGCGTTCGGCGCCATCGCCGCCGTCAACTCGGCGCTCGGCGCGCTGGGCCGCATCCAGGAGATCCTCGACCTGCCGACCGAGGACCAGCGGGACCGCGAGATCGCCCCGCTCGGCATGACGGTCGGCGCGGCGAACGAGGCTCTGGCACCGGACGCGCCCGCGATCGAGTTCGCGGACGTGCACTTCGCGTATCCGGAGCATTCGGAGGCTGCGCCGGCCGACCAGGAGGGGCGCGCCGGCGCCGCGGCCGACGCCACCCAGCCGAGTCCCGAGCGGCTGGCGTTCGAGGCCCTGACCGGGACCGACATCGTCGCCGAGGCGGAGGCCGCGGCCGGTCAGGGAGCGGAGGCGGACGGCATCCGCCCCTCCGGCGTGCTGCACGGCGTGAGCTTCACCATCCCGCGCGGCAAGCGCACGGCCCTCGTGGGGCCGTCCGGCGCGGGCAAGTCGACCATCCTGGCCCTGATCGAGCGGTTCTACGACCCGGTGTCCGGCGAGGTGCGCTTCGGCGGGACGGATGTGCGCCGCCTCGACCGCGTGGCGCTCCGCTCCCAGCTCGGTTACGTCGAGCAGGACGCGCCCGTGCTCGCCGGCTCCCTCCGCGACAACCTCACGCTGGCCGCGCCCGACGCGACCGACCCGCAGTGCGTCGACGTGCTCCACGCGGTCAATCTCACCGAGGTGCTGGAGCGCAGCGACCGCGGGCTCGACGCGCCGGTCGGGGAGGACGGCATCATGCTCTCCGGCGGCGAGCGCCAGCGCCTGGCGATCGCGCGCGCCCTGCTCGCCGCACCGCCCGTGCTGCTGCTCGACGAGTCGACGTCGAGCCTGGACGGCCGCAACGAGCAGCTGATGCGGGAGGCGATCGACGCCGTCGCCGCCGACCGCACCCTCCTCGTCATCGCCCACCGGCTCTCCACGGTGGTCGACTCCGACCAGATCGTCGTGCTCGACCACGGCCGCGTCGTCGGCGTCGGCACGCACTCCGAGCTGGTCGCCTCGACCCCGCTCTACCGCGACCTCGCGAAGCACCAGCTCCTCGTCTGACCCGCGCCACCAGCCGGGCACCGGGCAACCGCCGAGTACGCGCAGACTCTGCGTACTCGGCGGTTTGCCCGCGAATTCGGGCGTACTCGGCGGCTGCCGGGGGGTGGGCGCGGGCGGCTAGGGCTGGACGCTAGGCGCGGAGGTGGTAGCGGAGGGAGGCCAGCTCGGCGCGCAGCGCGGGCGGGACCCGCGAGCCGAACCGATCGAAGAACTCCTCGGTGAGGTCGCACTCGGCCAGCCAGCTGTCGCGGTCGACCTCGAACAGCTCGGCGAGGTCCTCCTCCGGCAGGTCGATCCCGTCGAGGTCGAGCTCGTCCACGACCGGGAGGCGCCCGATCGGCGTCGACACGGCGCCGGCACTCCCCTCCACGCGGCGCGCGATCCACTCGATCACGCGCGCGTTCTCACCGAAGCCCGGCCAGAGGAAGCGTCCGTCGTCGCCCTTGCGGAACCAGTTCACCTGGAAGACCGCGGGCGCGTTCTCGCCGAGCCGCTCCCCCAAGCGCAGCCAGTGCGCCCAGTAGTCGGCCATGTTGTAGCCGCAGAAGGGCAGCATCGCGAACGGGTCGCGGCGCAGCTCCCCGACCGTCCCCTCGGCCGCCGCCGTCTGCTCCGACGACACGGTCGCGCCGATGAAGACGCCGTGCCGCCAGTCGCGCGCCTGCGCCACGAGCGGCACATTGGTCGCGCGCCTGCCGCCGAACAGGATGGCGTCGATCGGCACGCCGTCGAAGGCGTCCCAGTCGTCGGCGATGGACGGGCACTGCGCGGCGCTCACGGTGAAGCGGGAGTTCGGATGCGCGGCCGGGCGCCCGCAGCCGGGCGTCCAGTCCCTCCCCTCCCAGTCGACCAGGTGGGCGGGCGGCTCGTCGGTCAGCCCCTCCCACCAGACGTCGCCGTCGTCGCGCAGCGCCACGTTGGTGAAGATCGTGTTGCCCCACAGCGTGCTCACGGCGGTCGCGTTGGTCTTCTCGCCCGTGCCGGGCGCGACGCCGAAGAAGCCGGCCTCCGGGTTGATCGCCCGCAGCCTCCCGTCCGGGCCCTGCCGCAGCCAGGCGATGTCGTCGCCGACCGTCTCGACGCGCCATCCGGGGATGCTCGGGCTCAGCATCGCGAGGTTCGTCTTGCCGCACGCCGACGGGAACGCCGCTGCGAAGTGGAAGACGCGTCCCTCGGGCGAGGTGACCTTCACGATGAGCATGTGCTCGGCCAGCCAGCCCTCGTCGCGCGCCATCACGGACGCGATCCGCAGAGCGAAGCACTTCTTCGCGAGGATGGCGTTGCCGCCGTACCCGGAGCCGTACGACCAGATCTCCCGCGTCTCGGGGAACTGCACGATGTACTTGGTGTCGTTGCACGGCCAGGCGACGTCGTCGTGCCGCACGCCGTCCGCGCCGACGAGCGGAGCGCCGACGCTGTGCACCGTCCGCACCCACGGCGCGCCCGCCTCGATGAGCGACACGACCGCCGACGAGACCCTGGTCATCATCCCGAGGCTCACGGCGACGTAGGCGGAGTCGGTGACCTGCACGCCGACCTGCGACAGCGGGCCGCCGAGCGGCCCCATCGAGAACGGGACCACGTACATCGTGCGACCGCGCATGCTTCCGGCGAAGACGTCGCGCAGCTCGGCGCGCATCCCTTCCGGCTCACGCCAGTTGTTGGTGGGGCCGGCGTCGTCGGCGTCCTCGGAGCAGATGAAGGTGCGGTCCTCGACCCGGGCGACATCACCGGGGTCGGTGCGCGCGAGGAAGCTGTTCGGGCGCCATTCGGGGTTGAGCCGGATGAGCTTGCCCTCCGCGACGAGCTGCTTGGTGAGCCGGTCCGCCTCGGCGGGCGAGCCGTCGCACCAGACGACCTGGTCGGGGAGGGTGAGGGCGGCGATGTCGTCCACCCAGGCGGAGAGGGCCTCCAGGCCGCCGGGGGCGTCGTCGTCGAGGTCGGTCGGGCGGAGGTCGGCGATCGTCATTCCGGGGGTCCTCTCGTCGTGAAGAATCGGTGTGGAACCCAGCATCCGTGAGTTTCCACCCCTCTCGTCCTAGAATGTGCTCGAAAGAATCGTGATTCTTTCGCTATCGTGAACGCATGGACACCGACACCGCCGTCGCCGACGCCGCCACCCTCGGGCACCGCCTGCGGCACTTCCGCGCCCGCCGCGGACTCACCCTGGACGAGCTGGGCGCCGCGGTCGGCGTCGCCCCGAGCCAGCTCTCGCTGATCGAGAACGGCAAGCGCGAGCCGCGCGTCACCCTCCTCACGACCCTCGCCCGCGAGCTCGGCGTCACGCTCGCCGACCTGCTCTCGGCCGAGCCGCCCGACGAGCGGTCGGCCCTCGAGCTGGAGCTGGCCCGCGTCCAGCGCGGCCCCCTCTACAGCTCGCTCGGCCTGCCGCCGGTCAAGCCCACCAAGGGCACACCGACAGAGACGCTGGAGGCGCTGGTGGGCCTCCACCGCGAGCTCGCCCGCCGCGCGACCGAGGCCATCGCGACCCCCGAGGAGGCCCGGCGCGCCAACACCGAGCTCCGCGAGCGGATGCGCGCCCAGGACAACTACATCCCCGAGATCGAGCAGCTCGCGGAGGAGCGGGTGCGCGCCTCCGGCCACGTGCGCGGCGCACTCACCCATCGCGAGGTGAGCGTCATGGCCGAGCAGCTCGGCTTCGAGCTCATCTACGCCGGCGACCTCCCGCGCTCGACCCGCTCCATCACCGACCTCGCCAACGGGCGCATCTACCTTCCGCCCGCGTCGATCCCGGGCGGCCACGGCCTCCGCTCGATGGCGCTCCAGGCGATGGCGCACCGCTTGCTGGGGCACGAGCGTCCCGCGAGCTACGCCGACTTCCTCCGGCAGCGGCTCGAGATCAACTACTACGCGGCGTGCTGCCTGATGCCGCGGGAGGCCGCTGTCGCCTTCCTGCAGCAGGCGAAGCGCGACAAGGACATCGCCGTGGAGGACTTCCGCGACGCGTTCGGTGTCACGCACGAAGCCGCGGCGCTGCGCCTGACGAACCTGGCGACGAGCCACCTCGACATGACGCTGCACTTCCTGCGCGTCGGCGACGACGGCGCGCTCTACAAGGGGTACGAGAACGACGGCCTGCCGCTGCCGACGGACGTCACCGGCTCGATCGAGGGCCAGATCGTGTGCCGCAAGTGGGGCGCCCGCAGCGCCTTCACCCACACCAACCGGACGACGGAGCTGTACCAGTACACCGACACCCCGGCCGGCACGTACTGGTGCGCCACCCAGACCGGAAGCACGGCGGAGGGCGGCTTCTCGATCACGGTCGGGGTGCCGTTCGACCAGGCGAAGTGGTTCCGCGGGCGCGAGACCACGGCGCGGGCGGAGTCGCGCTGCCCGGACGAGTCGTGCTGCAAGCGCCCGGCCGCCGACCTCTCCGGACGCTGGGCCGGGCGGGCGTGGCCCAGCGCGCGGCTGCACGCGCACATCCTTTCGCCGCTGCCGTCGGGATCCTTTCCCGGCGTGGACGACACGGAGGTCTACGCGTTCCTGGAGGCGCACTCGGCCTCCTGAGGCCGTGGCGCCCGCCCCGCCTCACGACCCACCGCGACGCGTTCCACGCCACCACCGCCGCGCCGGCCGTCCCCGCCGCGCCAGCCGTCCCTGCCGTCCCGGCCGCCGCAGCGACCGCAGCGAGAACCGCGCCCGCAGCCGTCGCCGCCACCCGGAGCCGGCAGCGACCTCCGCCCGCAGCTCGTCCACGATCGCCCAGAAGCGCTCGGCCTCCTCGGCCCCGGTGCCGCCCTCACCGAACACCGCCGTGTCGGCGCGGTCGGCGAGCTCTTCGACCCTGGCCGCTCCGGCCTGCGGCCAGCGCGCCGACAGCGCCTCCGCCTTCTCCGCGCGTGTCGCCGTGCGGCCGAGCACGAGGCCGTGGTCGGACGCGAGGGCCAGCACCTCGTCCCATCCGCCGGTGACGCGCTGCAGCGGTTCCGGCGCGCGTCGACGACGGCGTCGCCGGGACGTCTTGGCGATCAGGATGGCGGCGAACGGTGCGATGAGCGCCAGCAGTCCCAGCGCGGAGCCGCCCGCGACCAGCGCCGCGGGACGCCAGTCTGCGGCCTCGCGGGGAGTCTTCGCGTCGTCCGTGGGCGGCGTCTGCGCCCGGGTGTCCGGCGCCTGCGTCGGCTCGGGCTGACGCGGCGGCACCTGCTCGGCACGCGTCGTGGGTTCGGGCGTCGGCTGCGGCGCCGCACTGTCCGGGCGCTTGCTCTCGGGCGGGGTCGGCGTGAACGGGACCCAGCCGTACCCGCGCAGGTCGACCTCCACCCAGGCGGCGATGTCGCGCCCCGTGAAGGTGGTCGTGCGCGTCGGAGAGCCGCCCCTCGCCGTCGCGGAGGCCGTCGCGGCATCCCCGTCCGCCGGCACGCGGAACCCCAGCACAACTCGGGCGGGCAGTCCGAGCTCATGCGCGATCAGGGCCATCGCCGAGGCGTACTGCTCGTCGTCGCCGACCATCACATCGCCGGTGAGGAAGGTGGACATGCGCTCCGCCCCGTGACCGGACAGCGACGGATAGTCGCCGTCGCCCACCAGCCCGTGACTGAAGTAGCCCCGGCTGGACAGCTCGCCCGCGATCCGCTGGGCCAGCGCCCCACCGGTCGCCGCGCGACCCGCGGCCTGCGCGCCGTCAGCAGCCTTCGCCCCGCCCGCCGCGGGGCCGTCCGCCTCCGCACCGGCACGCGTCATCGATGCGGCGGCCTCCGCGATGGCGGGAGGGGCTCCGTTCACGACGGCGAGGGACGAGGCTGCTGCGACCGCCTTCGCGAGCTGCGCGTCGGTCGGCCGCGGCGTCCACCGCGCGTCGAGCGTGTACTGCATCCCCCGCTCGAGCCCGCCCGGGAGGATCGCCGTCCCGGTGGCCGCATCGGCCTGCAGCCCGGGGAGGGTCGTCCCCTGCCCGCTCCGGATGGCCGTCGGCTCACCGACCGTGGGCACCCAGACGCCGCCCAGCGCCCCGATGGTGACCGAGACCTCCGCGCCCGTCCCCCGGCCCGCGTCGTCCGCGGTCGCCGGTGCTCCGGAGACACGGCCGTCGGTCGAGACGCGGCGGAACCGGCCACCGTTCGCCCCGCCATCACCCGTCGTGCTGGCCGCCGCCGATCCGTCGCCGGCCGCCTCCGCACCGTCCTGCACCCCGTCAGCGGACACGTTCCACACCAGCCCGTCGTAGGCGTCCATCGTCGCCAGCCGCACGGGCGCGCCCGCCGGGAGCCCGGAGACCGTCAGCATGGCCTGGTCGCCGTCCTTGACGAAGCGGCGGAAGGCGCTCAGCGGGCTCGGCAGGTCCGACAGGTCGACGGGAGGCTGCACCTGCTCGCGCACCTGCAGCCGGTCGGCGCGCACTGCCACGGGAGCGGCCGCGCCCCCGGCCGCGAGCGCCGCCACGACCAGCACGAGCGCGAGCGGCCGTCGCGTGCGCAGCCTCCCGGCGCGCCATGCGGCCCAGAAGGCGAGCAGGGCGGTCATCCCGACGCCGACGCCCACGGCGGCCAGCGAGCGGTCGGACGCGAACACCAGCGCGAGCACCAGGACCGCGACAGGCACGAGGGCGGCGGCCTGCGCCCGCCGGGCGCCCGACGCACGCGCGGCGATCGAGCAGGCGGCGAACGCGCCGACCAGCGCGATGACGAACGCGGCGATCAGCGCCTCCCCGTCCGCGCCGAGCGGGGCGGGCAGTGTCAGCACCCGGCTCCAGGTCGTCACGGGTCCGCGCGCGAGCACGGCGAGGGTGGCGGCGGTGGGCACGACGTCCGCGACCGCCCCCGCCACCCGGCACAGCGCGGTCCCGGCGACGGCGTACCCGACGACCAGGCACAGCAGCGACACGGTGAGCGGGAGGCGCGGTGCGGTGGAGGCGGCGATCACCGCGCCCAGCAGCGCCCCTCCCACGATCGCCGGCGCGGCGGCGATGCCGCCGTAGACGGGGACGAGCGGGCCGCACGCCGCCATGACGGCGACCGCGAGCACCGCAGCGTCGACGAGGCGCAGAGCCGCTGCACGACCGGTCGCCGGGCGCGTCGCCCACGTCGTCGCCCGACCGTTCGCCGGGCGCGTCGCCCGGCGCGTCGCCCGGCCCGGGGCCCGACCGGTCGCCCGGTCGCCGCGGCTCATCGTGCACCCCCCGACGTCAGGGCGAGCGGGAGGTCCGTCAACCGGCCCAGAGTCCGGTACCCGGTGCGTCCCTGCGCGGCGGACCGGACGGCGACACCCTCGCGGCACGCCAGCACGGTCACCGGGGCGGGATGCCCCAGACGGGAGGCGAGCGAGAACACGGTGCGCCGCTCCACCCGGCTGCCCGTGACGACGACGACCGCCGTCGCGCCGGGCGCTCCGTCGCGGATCGTCCGCAGCAGCGGGGCGAGCCCGCCCTCATCGCCCCCGTCCGCCGCGGCGGCGGAGTCGAGCAGCCGCTCCTCCCCCGGCCGTCCGAGCGCCGCCATCCCGGTGAAGACGGCGTCGAGCGTCCCTCCGCGCACGGCGCCGACACCGATGGAGGCGAAGGCGGACACGGCCAGCTCGAAGTCGGCCGGCGACGTGTACTCCGCCTCGTCGAGCGACAGCCCGACGGCGAGCCGGGTGCGCCGGAGGTCCTCGTACTGCCGCACCATCAGGCTGCCAAGACGGGCGCTGGCGCGCCAGTGCACGCTGCGGCGGTCGTCGCCGGGGACGTACTCGCGCAGGGCGTGGAAGCTCAGACCGCTGTCGGCCACGTCGCCAGTGGCGTCGCCCTCGAGGTCGCGCAGCCGACCGCTCTCGAGCAGCGGCAGGCGAACCGTCCGGGGGTGGACGTGGATGACCTCCGGCTCCGTCCAGGTCACCGTGCGCTGCAGCAGGCCCAGCGGGTCACCGCGCCGCGAGACGACCGGCCCCACGAGCACCACGCCCCGGCGCGCCGTCGGCACGATGAACGACTCGTCGAACTCCTGCGCGGGCGACAGCCCCGGCAGCTCGAAGTCGGCGGCGTTCGCGCCCACCGGGAGGGTGAGGAGGGTCGGCGCCGACCGCCGGGTGCCGGTCGCGATCACGACGACGCGGCCGATCGCCCGCTCGCCGACCCGCACGCGGGAGCGGGTCAGGTCGACGCGCACGTCGTACGCCGACCTCCCGATCGTCATCAGCGCGCCGGTGCCGAGCAGGGCGAGGAGTGCGAGCCCCGGCACGACCAGCTCCACCCATCCGGCGATGAGGCCGCCCCCGACGAGGACGACGGCGAGCGCGAGCGTCACCGCTCCGGCCGCGCCGATGGCCCTGGCGCGCCCGGGGCGGGGATCCTGGGCCGTCACGCCGCCCGCTCGGCCGGGGGCACGGCGGCCTCGACGGCGTCGCGCACGACCGCGTCGGCCGTCGCCCCTGAGAACTCCGCGTCCGGATCGAGGATGAGGCGGTGGGCGAGCACCGGCCCCGCCAGCGCCTTCACGTCGTCGGGGAGCACATGACCACGGCCGCGTGACGCCGCCAGCGCCTTCGCGCAGCGAACCAGCGCGAGCGCGCCGCGCATGCTGACCCCGAGCCGCACCCGCGGGTCCTCACGCATCGCGTCGCAGATCGTCAGGATGTACTCGAGCACCGACGGATCCACGTGCACGCCGGCCGCGATGGCGATCATCCTCGACACGTCCTCCACCCGCAGCACCGGCTCGACGCCGGCGGCCGAGCGCCCGCGCACCGCGGAGCCGGACAGGATGGCGAGGGCCGCGGTCCGGTCGGGGTGGCCGAGCGACAGCTTCATGAGGAAGCGGTCGAGCTGCGCCTCCGGCAGCGGGTACGTGCCCGCCTGCTCGACCGGGTTCTGGGTCGCGATCACGACGAACGGCGCCGGCGCCGCGTACGTCTCGCCGTCGACGGTCACCTGGCCCTCCTCCATCACCTCGAGGAGGGCGGCCTGGGTCTTCGGCGACGCCCGGTTGATCTCGTCCGCGAGCAGCACGTTCGCGAACACGGGGCCGGGGTGGAAGACGAACTGCTGCTCGCGCTGGTCGAAGATCGTGACCCCGACGACGTCCGCCGGCAGCAGGTCGGGGGTGAACTGGATGCGCTGGTGCTCCCCCGCGATGCTCGCCGCCACGCTCTTCGCCAGCGACGTCTTGCCCGTCCCCGGGGTGTCCTCCAGCAGGATGTGGCCCTCGGCGATCATCGCGGTCACCACCAGGGCGACCTCCTCCTCCTTGCCGAGCACGACGCCGCCGACGCTGTCGACGAGGCGCCGGAAGGCGGAGGAGAACCATTCGCGATCCGGGAGGCTCGCGGACGGGAGGCTCGCGGACGGGAGGCTCGCGGACGGGAGGTCGGTGACGACCGGCTCGGCGGCGGTCGGGTCATCGACGATCAGGTCATCGGAGGTCATGGCTGTCGGCCTTTCGGGTCACGGGAGGATGGAGGTGGAGGTGGGGCCGGTGCCCGCGGAGGTGACGGCACGCAGGGTGAGCGTGATCGCGGCGGCGGGGGCCGCCGGCACATCGAACGCGAGGCCGACCGCGTTGGTCCACGGCCCCGATCCGACGCGGTACTGCACGGTGCCGCCCGTCCCGCCGTTCCACACCGGCTCGGCGACGGACACGTGGTAGACGCCGCGGTCCGCGTCGTACGTCCCCTGTGCGCCCGTGACCGCGTCGGGCAGCGTCACGACGGTCACGGACGCGATGGTGGAGGCGGGCCCGCAGGCGTCTCCGGCGTTGCAGGCCGCGATGCTCACGCTGTACGTGCCCGCCGGGAGGCCGGCGACCGTCGCGGAGACGGCCGAGCCGGTCGCCCGCTGGCTGCGCTGCACCCCGTTCTGGCCGGCGACGTCCAACCGGTAGCCGTCGAGCGCCACGCCGCCGGTGTCGGTGGGCTGCCGCCAGCTCGCCGTGATCGAGCCCTGCCCCGGCGAGGCGCTGGGAGCGCCCGCGGCGGCGGCGAAGAGGGTCACCTTGCCCGGCGTGCCCCAGGTGCTCGCGCTCACCGGATCGGAGCTGGTGGAGCCGACCCGGTTCGTGGCCACGACCGTGAAGCTGTAGCGCGCGCCGTTCTGCAGCGAGCCAACGACCACCGAGCCGCCCGCCCCGCCCAGCGCGACACCGCTCTGCGCGCCGTTGACGAGGAGGGCGTACGTCTCCGGGGCGCCGTTGTACGCTCCCGGCGCCCAGTCGACGCGGAACGCCCCGCCGGACGGCTGCTCCACCCGCGCGACCGACAGCGTCGGCTTGCCCGGCGCGCCCGCCGGGGTGGCCGGGGCGGAGGCCGCGCTCCACGGTCCCGGCGTCCCCGACCGGTTCCGCGCGGACACCGTCACCGTGTAGGCGACGCCGTTCTGCAGGCCGCCGATGGTGTACGAGGTCGCCCAGCCGTCGACCGTGATCAGGCCGTTGGCCGTGCCGGCGGGAGCCGGGGAGACGAGGAGCGCATATCCGGTGAGCGGCGTCCCCGGGTTGTTCGGCGCGCCCCAGCGGGCGGTCGCCGAGCCGTCGCCCGCGCTCAGGGACACCGAGGGGACGGCGCCGGGTGCGGCGTCTAGCGTGACCGGCGCCGACGGCGCACTCACCGCGGACCAGCCGGCGGCGTTGCGCGCCTGGACCGTGAACGTGTAGTCCCGGCCCAGCGGCAAGTCCGTCAGGGAGGCCTGGGTCGCCCGGCCGTCCACCGTCCTGGCGATCCCGCCCGGGCCCGTGAGCCGGTACTCCTCGATCGGAGAGCCGTTGTTCGCCGGGGCCGTCCAGCGCACGGTCAGCGCGCCGGTCGCGGCGGATTCCAGGGTCGGGGCGGCCGGGGTGGACGGCTTGCCCCGCACGGTGATGCGGATTGTGCCGCGCACGTCCCGCGACGGGTCGCCGGTCGCGTCGCGCACCGTGAACGCGGCCGTCAGCCTCCCGGTGAAGCCGGAGGCCGTCGTGACCGTGACGCGGCCGCCGTCGACGGCGGCGCGGCCGCCGCCCGGTGTCTCGACGGTCGCCGAGACGACCCGGAGCGGTGTGGACGGGAAGGGGTTGAGCGCGCCGTCGAGGACGTTCACCGTGTACGACTCCCCCTCCGCTCCGTTCAGCTCGACGTCGCGCACGGAGGCGAGACGCGCGGTGCTCTTCACGACGGTGACGGTGATCGTGCCGTCGACCGGGCGGTCCCCGCCGTAGCTCACGTCGACGTGCAGGGTGGCGGTGCTACCGGGCCTGGCGTCAGCGGCGGCCGACACCGTGAGCGCGCGGCCGGTGATCGAGGCGGCCAGCCCGTCCGGCGTCGGCCCGGAGAGCCGGTAGCCGAGTGCGCTCCGCGGGCCGGCCGTCTCGGTCAGCGCTCCGAGGTCGACGCGCACCGGGTCCTCGCCGGGCGCGACGCGCACGCCGCCCGGCGTGAACCGCGGCTGGACGATGCCCGACGGACGCACGGTGATGGGGAGCGTGAGGAGCCTGGTCGCCGCCTTCGGGTCGGCGGCGCCCGTGCCGTCGCTCACGAGGAACGTGATGGAGGCCGGACCGGCGTAGTCGAGGGCCGACCGGTAGACGAGGGTGCCCTCGTCCTGCACGAGCGAGGACCCGTCCGCCTTCGTCGCCGACACCGTCGCCGGGTCGAAGACCCGCGGCCGGTGGCCGGGACGCACGCTGACGTAGCGGTCGAGCGGGATCGAGAGCCGCTCACCCGCGAGCACGGACAACGGCTTCGCGTCCGCGCGCACCGCGGGGACGGCACTCTCCTTGGCCGGGACGACGACGAACGCGTACGAGGTCGCCTCGCCGTCCGCGGCGGTCGCGTTGGAGACGGCCACGGCGGCCACGCGCGGGCGGTCGCCCAGGGTGACGGTCACCCTCCCGTCGCGGGACGACGTCGCGTAGGCGCGGGCGGACGGATGCACCGCGACCCGGAGGTCGCTCGCCGGCCCGACGGGGTTCTCCGCGGCCGCCAGCACGTCGGCCACCACGCTGCTCCGGCCCGCGGCCTCCGCGGCGGGGATCACGACGTCGTGGACGACGGGAGGCAGGATCGGCGCGTCCGTCGCGACGTGCACGGCGAGCGTGGCGGTCGCTCGGCCTCCGATCCGGTCGCTGACGCTGTAGCCGATCAGGTGGTCCCCCTCCGCGGCGGGCGCGGTGAATCGGATGCGGCTCCCCGCCACCCGGGCGGCGAGTCCGTCGTCGGTCGTCAGCCGGTCGCCGAGGACGAGCGACGTGCCCGGTCCGGCGGCGTCGTTGTCGAGCACCGGGACGGCCACGGTCACGCCCGGCCGGACGGCGACCGTGTCGTCGACCGCGACCACGTGGGAGGCGGCGACGGCCGGCACGATGCCCACGCGGACGGACGCCGTCGCGCGGTGCCCGGCCGCATCCTCCACGAGATAGCGGAAGACGTCGGTCCCCGCCTCTCCGGGGAGCGCCTCGTAATCCAGGGTGCCGGGCCCGACGGCGGTGATCCGCCCCTTCGTGGGCGCGGAGTCGGCGCCCACCAGCGTGACCTCGTCGCCGTCGCGGTCGATCCCGGTGAGGGGGACGGCGATGGTCGTCCTCCCGCCCTCCTGGACACGGGCGACCACGTCCTGCGGTGTGGGCACGGCGTTCGCGGCGGGGTCCGCGTCGTGAACCGTGATGGTGACCCTGCCGGAGGCGGAGTTCCCCTCGGCGTCGGTCACCGCGAACACGGCGGTCACCGTCGCCGGCTGCAGCGGCGCCTGGTACCGGAGCACGTCGCCGGAGACGAACAGGAGCCCCTGGTCGGCCGCCGGCGCCTCGACCAGCGTGTCGTCGAGGTGGAGCTCTCCCCCGGCGGGCGAGCGCGCTCCGGCGAGCGCCGGAATGGTCACGATGCCGCCGGCGGCGACGGTGGCAGACACGTCGGGGACGATCGGCGGCCGTGCCGCGATCCCCGCCGGATACGGGAGGACGTGGATCTCACCGACCGCGGTCGCGGCGCCGTCCGACACGGTGTAGCGGAGGGTCGCGGGCGCCGTCAGCGCTTCACCGGCCGACACCCGGACCCGGGCGCCGTCCTCGACGACAGCCGCCACCCGTGCGCCATCCGCCGCCTCCACCGACTGGACCACGAGCACCGCTCCGGCCGGATCGTCGTCGTTGGCCAGCGGGTCCACCTCGGCCTCGCCGTCGAGCGGCAGCACGACGACATCCACCGCCGTGCGGGGCGTCGCATCAGCGGGTGCGGCGCGAACGTCGACGCGGACGACGCCGGTCGCCTGCTGGGGTGCGGCCACAACCGTGATGGGGACCTCGTACGAGCCGGGCTGCTCCGCGGAGAACGTGAACGTGCCGCCGTCGAGGTCGGGCGTCACCGTCGCGCCCGCCACGGCTTCCACGCCCGCCAGCCGGGCCGGCGTCGCGCTCACGGAACGCACGGCGTCCAGCGGGGCGACCCGCACCTGCTGTCCCGCGTCGGCGGTGACCAGCGTCGGCAGGATCGTGGGCGCGACGGAGCCCGCCTCGCGCACGTCCATGTCGATGGCCGCGGTCGTCGTGTCGCGGCCGTCGGTGACCGTGACGTCGATGCGGTGGCGGCCGACCGGTGCTCCGGATGCCCGGAACGTCAGCGTCCCGGCCGGTGTCGTCTCGACGGTGCCCGTGCCGTCCTCGCTGCGGGCATCGACGAGGACGAGGTCGTCGCCGTCCGGATCGGAGAAGCGAGCGAGCGCATCGACGCTGACCGCGGCGTCCGCGCCCACCGGCACGGAGGAGGCGTCGGTCTGCTCGGGGGCGGTGTTGCGTTCGTCCGCGTGAGTCGTCAGCGTGAGCGTCGACCGCACGGGCTCCGAGCCAGGCCGCCCATCCGAGACGGTGTAGGCGACCGTGACGCTTCCGGTCGCGCCCGGCTCGACCGCGACCTGGAGCTCGCGACCCCCGTAGACCGGGACGATGCTGCCGAAGGAGGCGGGCGGCTGCTCCACGTCGGCGACGGCGAGCACGCCGCATCCCGCCGCGTGATCGTTGCCGAGCACCGGGAGCAGCCGGGCACGGCCGGGGCGCACGCCGAAATCGTCCGGTGTCACCGTGGGCGCCGCCGCCTGGTCGTCGCAGCGCGGCGCGCCCTGGTCGGCCTGCTCGGCCTGATCGTCGCGCTGCTCGTCGCCCGTGTCGTCGTCGTTCGCCACGCCGCCCCAGTCGGGCCGGCGGACCTCGGTGTCCTGCTGCGGCTCCCACAGCCTCCCGGAGGCGGTGTCGTTGAGGACCACGGCGTCGTGGTTCACACGGAAGACGAGCGGCGTGCCCTCCGCGAGGCCGGTCAGCGTCTGTCGGACGGGCTTCTTCGCGTCGCACGCGATGAGGCTGTTCGAGACGCTGGTCGCCCACGCGCCCAGGACGCAGCCGCCGACGACCACGGGTGCGGCGGGCGCGCCCACGCCGCGCGGCTTCAGCGTCGTGACGCGGTGCGATCCGACCGCCACCTCGAGCAGGGCGGTCGGCGTGGCCACCACGAGCGTGTCGCGGGCCGGCCCCGGCTGCTGCAGCACCAGGTCGCGCCCGTAGGCGGAGAGGTCCACCGAACCCGACGTACCGCTCAGCGTGGAGCCGCGCAGCACGTAGAGGTCGTCGCCGACGGTGGTCGCGGTCGCCGTGCCATGTGGCTCTCCCTTCGCGGGCGCCGCCAGGGAGCCGATCGTGCGATGGGAGGTGCCGTCCGCGGCGACGTCGATGCGGGTCACCCGGCCGTTCGCGCCGGCGGCGAGGATCGCGCCGCTGCGCGCGGTCACGGCGACCGCACCCTTCCCGAGCCGCAGATCGGGTCGTTCGGTCCGCGTGTCCAGCCCGGAGAGAGCGGAGGCGGCACGTGCCCAGACGGCGCCGGTCGCCGGGTCGAGGATGGACGCGACCCCCGCGGCGGCGCTCACCAGGGCGTCCGCGGGGAGGAGCACCGGCGCCGACGCCGACACGGTCGCCGGATCCAGCACGGCGACCGTGTTCGCCTGCGTGACGAGGACCATCGACCCGTCCTGAACGACGTCGAAGGGGGTGCCGGTAGCCACGACGGCGCCGTCGAGCTCCTCGACCAGATGGTTGTAGCGCCCCACCTTCATCGAGCTCGTGTCGGTGAGCCACACGCCGGCGTCGTTCGAATCGACCTGCGCGACCGGCGCGCCCGGGTTCACGACGGCGAACGCCGTCAGCGCGAGGAGCACCGCGACCACGACGCCCGCGAGCACGGAGCGGCGCGCACCGCGACGGACCGCCGCCCTCATTCCGCGCAGGCCCGGGCCGGCTCGACGGAGGCCCGCCGATCCTTGCGGACGATGGAGACGTCGACGCAGATCTGCCCCTCCGTCGCGGAGGCGGCGGGGATGGTGAGCGATGGCTGCCCGACGAGCTGGAAGCCGGCGGCCACCCCCGTCCCGGAGATGCCCCACAGATACTGGTCGCCCTCCTTCGGATCGGGATTGCTCCAGGAGAACACCGCGGAGCCGTCCGGCATCTTCTTGCCGGTCAGGCCCTTGGGACTGGGCACGGCGTCGGCCGACAGCTCGGCGTCCGTCGGATCGGCCGACGGCGCAGCGCCGGACGCGTCCGACCCGCCGGACGCCCCTCCGACGGCCGACGAGACGGCGTTGTACGCGACGAGCCCGCCGGCGGCGAGCAGGATGACCGCCGCCGCGCCGAGGATGATGAGGCGCACCGGACGGCGGCGGCCGGCTTCGGAGTCGTGGGTGGAGGGGCGACGCCTCTTCTTCTTCCCGCGCGCGGGCTGCGCCGCCGTGTCGGTCCCTTCCGCGGTCGGAGGGGCCGCGGGCCGGTCGCCGCGCACCGCGACGCGCGTGACCTCGTCGACAGGCGAGGGGGACGGCGAAGCGGACGGCGAGGCGGACGGTCGGAGGGTCCCGGCGGAGCCGGGCCGGACGACGGCCCTCGTCACCTCGTCCACCGGGCTCACCGTGGGGGTGACGGCCGTCTGGGGATGCCGCTCCTCCTCGTCCGGCCGGATCTGGACCACCGGACGGATGCGCCCCTCGTGCAGCGCTCCGGCGGACGCAGCGGCGTCGGCGGCCCGCGCCACGGGGGCCGACGGCTGCACGGTGGAGAGGTCGGAGACCTCCATCGCCGTCTGCTGAAAGCCGCACGCCGTCTCGATGCGCTGCAGGGCGCGCCCCAGTGCCATCACCGAGTTGGGGCGCTCGTGGGGGGCCTTCGCCATGGTGGCGCGCAGGAGCGCCTCCAGCCGGTCGGGGACGTCGGGTCGGCCGGTCGGCTGGAGCGGCGCCGACTCGATCCGCGCCATCAGCTCCGCGGAGGAGTTGGACCCGCCGACGACCTCGAACGGCGACCGGCCGGCGAGGAGGGAGTAGAGGGTGGCGCCGAGGGAGAAGACGTCGCTGCGCACGTCGAACGGGGCGTCGTCGGTGAACAGCTCGGGCGGGGCCCACGGCACACTCAGTCCGCCGGCGGCGGGTTCGCTCCCGGCGACGGTCGCGATGCCGAAGTCCGTGAGCGCCGGCCAGCCGAAATTGGTGACCAGGATGTTGGCGGGCTTGATGTCGCGGTGCAGGATCCTCGCGCGGTGCGCCGTCTCGAGCGCGCCGGCGAGGCGCACACCGACCCGCAGCACCTCGTCGAGCGGGATGCGGACCTGGCGGAACCGCGCTCCGTAGCCCTCGCGCGGACAGTACTCCATGACGATGTAGGGGCGTCCGTCGCCGGCCACCCCGGCCTGATGGATGGTGACGATCGAGGGATGCTGAGACAGCCGCGCCATCACGTTCGCCTCGACCTCGAACTGCTCGCGGACGCCGGGGGCGAGTGCGCCGTCGTTGAGCACCTTCACGGCGACCATGCGCTGCGGGAGTCGCTGCTCGTAGAGGAAGACGTCGGCGAAGCCGCCGGAGCCGAGGACGCCCCGGTACTCGTAGCCGTCGAGCGCAGGGGGCGGAGTGGTGCTCCGCGGAGGAGTCACCTCGCCGCCTCGAGCGTCGCGATGGAGCCGTCTCCGAGATCGAGGCTCGTGCCGAGCGTGACCCTGGCCCGCTCGCCCGCGCCCAGCCGGTACGGCTGCGATCCGGCCGGGACGACCATGGTGCCGTTGCGTGAGCCGAGGTCGGTCGCGAAGATCTCGCCCGCTGCCCGCTCGATCAGGAGGTGCGTGCGGGAGACCTCGTCGGAGGCGCGGATGAACGGGACGAGCCGCGGATTGATCACGTCAGGAACCGCGGACTGCTGCGGTGCGCGGCCGAGCACGACCGGCCGGTCGAGGGCGACCACGCTGCCGCTGGAGAGGACCAGGGTCATCGTGCCGAACGAGCCGGACTCGGCGCGCGGAAGCGAGCCCGCGGGGGCCTGCGATGCCGGGCCGGCGGCCTGCTGCGGCTGTGAGAGGCCGCGGGCATAGCCTCCCGGCCCGGGCGCGATCGGCTGCGAGACACCCGCGTCGGGAGCGAATGCCGCGGCCGTCTGCGGGCTGGACGTGCCGAAGGCCGTCGGTGCGGCGACGGCGTCGTTCCACGCGGTGGCGGGAGAGACGGCTGCGGGAGGGACGGCTGCGGACGGGGGCTCGGCGACCCAACGACTGCCGGCGTCGACGTACTCGTCGATGTACGGCGGGCCGGAGCGCTCGTCGAGCGCGACCGGCATGGCCTGGCCGGGCCCGGTCGGCACGCCGGTGGACGCCGGGGCCGGCAGCTGCGCGTACGGAAGCGAGTGGGACGGCACCGAATGCTGCGGCACCGAATGCTGCGGCACCGAATGGGACGGCACAGAGTGCTGCGGCACGGCGCCGTGCGCCGACGGCGCCGCCACGACCGGCGGGGCCATCCGCGTCTCCTCGGCGACGGCGGCCCGCAGCCGCGCCTCCTGAGCGCTGACCGCCTGCGTGGCGGAAACGGCGGACACGGCGGGCGCTGCTGCAGCGGCCTCGGCGGCGGCCATGGCGGCGCGCGCGTGCTCGGTGACGGGGAGGAAGGCGCACTCACCGGCGACGATGCCGCCTTCCAGCGGGTACACGTCGCCCTGCTCGGGGACCGCGGCGGCGAAGCGGAGGATGAAGCCGTCCGCCTCCTCGATGGTGCTCTCGGACCACGTCAGCACGCCGGGCGCGTCGACCGTCCAGGTCTCTTCGAGGGTCAGGACGTCGACGTGCGCATCGCCACGGACGAGGATGTGCCAGTGCTTCTCACCCTCGGTGACGACGGCGAGGGACGCCACCGACGACATGTCGATGTCGAGGACCGACTGCATCACCCGCGTCGCGTCGAGCCCGCCGTCGTTCACCGCCGCGTAGAGCTGCGCCACGATCGCGCTCGGCGTGCGAGCGTCGCAGAGAGCCACCATGTCGCCGGAGGCGATGACGTAGTGCTCGCCCCTCAGATACTCGATCGCCGGCATCGCATCGAACTCCCCATCCGCCGGGCGCGCGCTCTCGGGTCGGCGCACTCTCACCCGGACTCGGGCAAGGATACCTCATTCGAAATATCAGCACAAACCATATGGCTGGTCAGCGCGGCTGCATGCGGATGGCGCCGTCGAGGCGGATCGTCTCCCCGTTCAGCATCGCGTTCTCGATGATGTGCCGCACCAGCGCCGCATACTCGGCGGGCTTCCCGAGCCGCGAGGGATGGGGCACCTGGGCCGCCAACGAGTCCTGCGCGGCCTGGGGCAGCCCGGCCATCATTGGGGTCTCGAAGATGCCGGGCGCGATCGTGACGACCCGGATCAGGTGCCGGGCGAACTCGCGTGCGAGCGGCAGGGTCAGGGCAGCGACGCCGCCCTTCGACGCCGCGTACGCCGACTGCCCGATCTGCCCGTCGAACGCCGCGACCGAGGCGGTGTCGACGATGACGCCGCGCTCCGCGCCGTACTCCCCCTCCACCGGCTCGGTCTCCGCCATCGCCGCTGCGGCCAGGCGCACCACGTTGAAGGTGCCCACCAGGTTGACGCGGACGACGCGCTCGAAGTGGGCGAGCGGGAGGACGCCGTCGCGACCGAGGACCTTGGCGGCCGTGGCGATGCCGGCGCAGTTGACCGCGATGCGGAGCGGGGCGAGCGCGGAGGCCGCATCGACCGCCTCCTGCACCCCCGCCTCATCGGTGACGTCCGCCGGCACGAACCGGGCCGTCGGGCCGAGCGCGATCGCCGCCTTCTCCCCTTCCGAGGTCGGCAGGTCGACGAGGACGACGTGCGCGCCCGCCGCGGTCAGCGCCCGCGCCGTCGCGTTGCCGAGCCCGCTGGCCCCTCCCGTCACGAGGGCAGAGCATCCGTCGATCCGCATGGTGGTCCTTCCGTCGCAGGTGGCGAAGCGCGGCTCAGCGCAGCACTTCGATGAGGGTGGCGTTGGCGGTCCCCCCGCCCTCGCACATGGTCTGGAGGCCGAAGCGGCCGCCCGAGGTCTCCAGCTCGTTCACGAGGGTGGCGAGCAGCCGCGTGCCGGACGATCCGAGGGCGTGGCCGAGAGCGATGGCGCCGCCGTGCTGGTTGAGCCGCTCCGGATCGGCGCCGAACTCGTGCTGCCAGAGCAGCGGGATGGGCGCGAACGCCTCGTTGACCTCGTATGCGTCGATCTGGTCCAGCCCGATCCCGCTGCGCTCGAGGAGCTTGCGGGTGGCGGGCAGGATGCCGGTCAACATAAGCAGCGGGTCGCTTCCGGCCACCGCGAAGGAGTGGAAGCGGGCGCGGGGGCGCAGTCCCAGCCGGTCGGCGGCCTCCCTGCTCATGATGAGGGCGGCGGAGGCGCCGTCGGTGAGCGGCGAGGAGTTGCCCGCGGTGATCCGCCACTCCAGCTGCGGGAAGCGCTCGGCCAGCCGGTCCGTGCGGAACGCGGGTGGCAGACCGGCCAGCCGGTCCGCCGTCGTGCCGGGCCGGATCGTCTCGTCGGCGACCACGCTCCCGCTGTCGGGCGTCGGGACGGCGACCAGTTCGCCGTCGAACGCGCCGCTCGCCGCCGCCTCGGCCGCGCGCGCCTGGGAGCGGGCGGCGTAGTCGTCGAGCTCCGCCCGCGAGAACCCCCAGCGGTCGGCGATCAGCTCGGCGGCGACGCCCTGATTCACCAGGCCCTGGGGGTAGCGGCCGTGGAGCAGCTCGCCGCCGAGCGCCGCGCCTCCCGCGTTCGAGCCCATCGGCACGCGGCTCATCGACTCCACCCCGCACGCGATGGCGATGTCGTAGGCGCCCGCGATGACGCCCTGGGCGGCGAACGCCGCCGCCTGCTGGCTGGAGCCGCACTGCCGGTCGACGGTCACGGCGGGCACGCTCTCGGGGAAGCCCGCGCTGAGCACCGCGGTCCTCGTGATGTTGCCCGCCTGCTCGCCCGACTGGGTGACGCAGCCGCCGATCACGTCGTCGACCAGCGCCGGGTCGAGGCCGGTGCGCGCGGTCAGCTCGATGAGGACGCCCGCGAGGAGGTCGGCGGGGTGGATGTCGGAGAGCTCGCCGTCCGCCTTGCCGCGCCCGGAGGGGGTGCGGACGACGTCGACGATGACGGCCTCGCTGCGCGGCATGTCAGGCTCCGAACGGGTCGGGGGTCAGCGTGTACTTGGTCGAGAGGTACTCGTGGATGCCCTCGAGCCCTCCCTCCCTGCCGAGGCCCGACTGCTTCACGCCGCCGAACGGCGCCGCCGCGTTGGAGACGACGCCCACGTTGAGGCCCATCATGCCCGTCTGCAGCCGCTCGATCATCCGCTGGCCGCGGGCGAGGTCCTTGGTGAACACGTACGAGACGAGGCCGTACTCGGTGTCGTTGGCGATCCGGACCGCGTCGTCCTCGTCGCGGAAGCGCACGATCGAGAGGACAGGGCCGAAGATCTCCTGCCGCAGGATCTCGCTGCCCGGGCGCACGTCGGTCACCACGGTGGGCTCGAAGAACGTGCCGGTCCCCTCCACGCGCGACCCTCCCGTCAGCACGGACGCGCCGCGCGAGACCGCGTCCTCCAGCAGCTCGCTCGCCTTGTCGACCGCGCCCTCGTTGATGAGCGGGCCGATCGTCACGCCCTCCTCGGTGCCGCGGCCGATCTTCATCGCCTTCACCCGCTCGGTGACGCGGAGCGCGAACTCCTCGGCGACGTCCTCGTGCACGATGAACCGGTTGGCCGCGGTGCACGCCTCCCCGATGTTGCGGAACTTCGCCAGCATCGCGCCGTCGACCGCGCGGTCGAGATCGGCGTCGTCGAACACGACGAAGGGTGCGTTGCCGCCGAGCTCCATGGAGGTGCGCAGCACGTTCTCGGACGCCTGCTGGAGGAGCTTGCGGCCCACCTCCGTCGAGCCGGTGAACGACAGCTTGCGCAACCGCGGGTCGGCGATGATCGGCGCCGACACCTTCCCGGAGGTCGAGGTGGTGACCACGTTCAGCACGCCGGCCGGAAGGCCCGCATCCGTCAGCAGCTGGGCGAAGTACAGCGTCGTGAGCGGCGTCAGCTCGGCCGGCTTGATGACGACGGTGCAGCCCGCCGCCAGGGCCGGCGCGATCTTGCGCGTGGCCATCGCCAGCGGGAAGTTCCACGGCGTGATGAAGTAGCAGGGGCCGACGGGATGCTGCGACACGATCATCCGGCCGGTGCCCTCGGGGTTCGTGCCGTAGCGGCCGGAGATGCGCACGGCCTCCTCCGAGAACCAGCGGAGGAACTCGCCGCCGTAGGTGACCTCGCCGTTGGCCTCCGCCAGCGGCTTGCCCATCTCGAGCGTCATCAGGAGGGCAAACTCGTCCCGGCGCTCCTGCAGCAGCTCCCAGGCCCGGCGCAGGATCTCGCCGCGGGTGCGGGGCGGGGTCGCCGCCCACTCGTCGGCGGCGGCGACGGCGGCGTCGAGGGCGCGGACGCCGTCCTCCGGGGACGCGTCGGCGATCTCCTTGATCGCGCGGCCGGTCGCGGGGTCGTAGACGGTGAGGGTCCCCGCGGAGCCGCGTGTCCACTCCCCGCCGATGTAGAGGCCGTCCGGGACGCGGTCGAGCAGGGCGTTCTCGTCAAGGGTCGATGCAGCCATCGGTTCTGTCTCCTTCGGTCGGACCGGCGTCGTCGCAGGGTCTCCGGGGGAGGCCGCCCTGCCTCGCACATCGTACGACTCCTCCCCCGGCGCAGGCAGGGAGCGGCGCAGGCGGAGAACGGCGCAAGCGGAGAGCGGCGGCTACACCGAGACGGGGATCCCGAGGAAGGGCAGCGCCGCCTGCTTGAAGCCGCGCGCGCTGAGCGCGGTGACGTGGTTGCGGCGCGGCAGCAGCACCAGCTCCGCGCCGAGCAGGCGCGCGGCCTCCGCCGCGTCCTGCGCGACGGGGTCGGCGTCGCCGGCGACCAGCAGCGCGGGGACGGTCGGACCGAGCGGGAGCGGGTGCAGCGCCATGCCAGCGACGCAGGCGGCGAGCGCCTCCCGATCCACATCGGGCGCCTGGCGGAGGGAGGCGATCAGGGGCGCGAGCGGCGACTCGGCCGCGGGCATGGTGGCATCGCCTCGGATCGAGGCCTGCACCGCGGAGACGCCCCAGTACCCGAACTGCTCGACCGTTCCGATGCCGCCGACGACGAGCCGGCGCACCCGCCCGGGGTCGAGCTGCGCGAGGGCGATGGCCACCCAGCTGCCCATCGAGTACGCGATCACGTCGACGCGCGCGAGCCCCTCCTCGTCGAGCACGGCGAGGAAGTCGGCGGCGAGCAGCTGCGGCGAGTAGGCGTCCGGCTCGTGCGGCTTGGCGCTGCGCCCGTGGCCCCGGAGGTCGGGGACGAGCGCACCGCGGCCTCCCGCGGCGAGCGCATCCACCCATCCCGTCGCCTCCCAGGTGAGCGCGCCGGTGGTCGCGAAGCCGTGCACCAGCAGCACGGGGTCGGCGCCGGGATGCCGGTCGTGGTGGAGGCGGACCGCCGGCCCGCCGCTCGTCTCGCTCTGCGCCATGACTCTCATCTTGGGCCGTGACGGAGCGTGCAGCTAGTCCGCGACCTCCGCCCGCGCGCGGTGCTCGTCGGTGCGCCAGAGCTTCGACGGCCACCAGATCGCCCGCCCGATGTCGTACGAGAGCGCCGGGACGAGGAGGGACCGCACCACGACCGTGTCGAGCAGCACGCCGAACGCGACGATGAACGCGATCTGCACGAGGAACAGGATCGGGATGACGGCGAGTGCGGCGAAGGTCGCGGCCAGCACGATGCCCGCCGAGGTGATCACGCTGCCGGTGAGGCCGAGCCCGCGGAGGATGCCGGGCCGCGTGCCGATGCGGAGCGACTCCTCGCGCACCCGCGTCATGAGGAAGATGTTGTAGTCCACGCCGAGGGCGACGAGGAACACGAAGCCGAAGAGCGGGACCGACGCGTCCGCGCCCGGGAAGTGGAAGATCCCGTTGAAGACGAGCGCGGAGACGCCCAGCGCGGCCGCGTACGAGAGGACGACGCTGCCGATCAGCAGCACGGGCGCGACGATCGAGCGCAGCAGCAGCATCAGGATGAGCAGGATGACCGCGAGCACGATCGGGATGATCTTGATCAGGTCGCTCTGGGCCGTGTCGTTGGTGTCGAGCGCGACGGCGGTGACGCCGCCGACGAGGACGTCGGGGTCGGTGCTCGGGAGGGCCGAGCGCAGGTTCCGCACGACCTCTTCCGCGGCGGCGGAGTCGGGCTCGGCCTCCAGGGTCGCCTGGATCAGCACCCGGCCGTCCTTGACGACGGGCTCGGGAGCCGGGCCGCCCTGTTGCGGCCGGCCGGAGCCCGTGTAGAAGGAGGCGGCGGCGATCCCGTCGGTCTGCTCGACGCGGTCGAGCACCTCCTCACTGTCGGCCTCCTTCGCCACGATGAGGACGGGCGACCCGGAGCCGGCGTCGAAGTGCTTCGCGAGCACGGCCTGGCCATCGGCCGCGTCGGACTGCGAGAGGACGAGGTCGGTCTGCTCGACGCCGTTGGCCTTCAGCTGGGTGAGGCCCAGCGCGCACGCCGCCAGCAGCACGAACGACACGAGCCACGTGATGCGCGGGCGGGAGGCGATCAGCCGTCCGACGCGCAGCCACACGCCGCGCACGCCCTGGAGGCCGGCGAGGTGCTCGCCCTTCTCGTGGGTGTGGCGGTGCGGGTGCTCGCCCTGGTACGCGGGCCGGAACGGCCAGAAGGCGGCACGGCCGAACACCGCCAGCAGCGCGGGGAGCAGGGTCAGCGCGGCCAGCAGCGAGAAGACGATGCCGATCGCGGCGATCGGGCCGAGGCTCTTGTTCGAGTTGAGGTCGGAGAACAGCAGGCACAGCAGCGCGAGGATGACGGTCGCCCCCGACGCGACGATGGGCTCGAACGCCGCACGCCAGGCCCGCAGGGCGGCGGTCCAGCGCGACTCCACCTGCTCCAGCGCCTCCCGGTAGCGCGCGACGAGCAGCAGGGAGTAGTCGGTCGCGGCGCCGATGACGAGGATCGAGAGGATGCCCTGGCTCTGCCCGCTCAGGCTGATCCAGCCCCACAGCGCGAACAGGTAGACGAACAGGATGGCGGCGCACAGGGCGAAGATCGACGTGATCAGCACGAGGAACGGCAGCAGCAGCGCCCGGTAGACGAGCAGCAGGATGACGAACACCGCCGCGACCGCGACGAGGAGCAGGATGCCGTCGATGCCGCCGAACGCGTTGACGAGGTCGGCGGTGAGCCCGGCGGGGCCGGTGACCCAGCCCTGCACGCCCTCCGGGAGCTCGTCGGCGAGCACGGCGCGGAGGTCGGCGACGACGGTCTTCACGTTATCGGTGTCGGCCACGGGGACGATGAACTCGATCGCCTTCCCGTCCTCGGAGGGGATCGGGCCGGCCACGCTGGTGCTCTCGCCGCTGGGCGGCGCCTGCACACCCTCCACCTCGCCGAGCTTCTCGCCCAGTGCGGCGTACTGCGGGAGCGACGAAGCGGGGATGGCCTCGTCGGACTCGACCACGACGATCGCCGGGACCGCCTCGGCGTCCGTGAAGCGCTTCTGCCAGTCCTGCACGTCGGTCGACTCGGCGCTCGCGGGCAGGAACGACGCCTGGTCGTTGCTCGAGACGCCGGACAGCTTTCCGAACGTCGGGCCGCCGATTCCGGCGACCGCGAGCCACACCAGCAGCAGCACCGTCGGCAGGAGGATGCGCAGCCAGCGCGGCGGTGCGGAGTGGCGCGCGGCAGGAGGTGCCGGCGGCTCGGTCGTACGGGTCCCGGTCATGACGCCTCCTGATTTACCTAGACAGGTGAGTAATCAGCCTAGCGCTTATTTCGTGGTGCTGCCAGCGCCGTCGTCGAAGGCGACGCCGACCCGATCGCCCTCCAGCCCGATGCGCGGGTGGAGGTCGCCAACATACCCCGACACCGTCTCGACCGCCCTCTCACCCGGTGCGGGGCCGCGCAGTCGCGCCGAGAAGCGGCCCCCGGTCAGGACGAAGTCGCTCGGGCCATCCGCGGCGACCTCCACGCGGGGCGGTTCGAGCTCGGTGACGACGACCTCCGCACGCCCTGCGTCGACGCGACTGGGCTCCTCCAACGCGATGCCGCAGCCGACGACCGCCTCGAAGGAGGTGAGCGCCGCGCAATGCGCGACTCGCGCCTCCACCGCGTGCTGCACCTCGGCGGCGAAGGCGGGGCTCGGCCGGATGGCGAAGTCGCGCCCGAAGGAGGAGCCGCCCTGCGCGACCATGAGCGTCGCGTCGCCCGACAGCGAGAACAGGCGCTTGCCCGGCGTCAGCGCGTACCGGCCAGGGTAGGCGAGGGCACCGTCCTCGAGCGGCGCCGTCGCGCCCGCGACGGCGATCCCGGTGTTCGGGCGCGGAGGCTCGGGCACTCTCGTCGCGAGACCGCGGGTGACGTGCCAGCCGCGAGCGTCCCTCGCGAGCTCGACCCGCCCGTAGTGACGTGCGCCGGAGAGGAGGTACGAGACGGAGAACGAGGCCCCCACCCGATGGGTGGACGGGCTCTCGCGCCGGATGCGCTCGATCCGGATGCGCTCGGCCCGCCGGAGGACGCCGTCGGTCAGCAGCGCCGCCCGATCAGCGCGCACGCGCGCAAGGCGATTGGCGGTCGCCGCGTCACCGGAGGCGATGGCGTCGAGGTAGCGCTGGACGACGACCACAGGCTCGGCCGCGTCGGCGGCCTCGGCCGCCTGCGCGCGCCCGACGGCGAGCCCGGACGCCAGCGCGCCCGCGCACGCGGCGACCAGCGCCACGACGGCTGTGACGGCCCGCATGCGGCGCGAAGCGGAAGGAGCAGGGAAGCGCATCCCTCCAGCGTAGCGACCGCTATGTCAGATTTCAGCCGGGGAGCCGCCGCTCGTGGCGAGTTCCGCACCGGCGTGCGCCAGCTCGGCCAGAGCCGCCGCCGATGTGGTCGGAGCCACCCCGGCGACCAGGTCCGTGAGCACCCGCACGCGCTGGCCGTGCGCCAGGGCGTCGAGCGCGGAGGCACGCACGCAGTGGTCCGTGGCGATGCCGACGACGTCGACGGCATCGATGCCGTGCTCGTCCAGGAGGTTGTGCACGGTCGACCCGGCCTCGGTGCGGCCCTCGAAGATCGAGTAGGCGGGCTCGCCCTGGCCCTTCCGCACGTGATAGGTGACCCGGGTCGTGTCGAGGGCGGGGTGGTACTCGGCGCCCGCCGTCCCGGCGACGCAATGCGCCGGCCACGAGTCCACGAAATCCGGTTCGGCGGAGAAGTGGCCGCCGTTGTCGTTGTCAGCGTCGTGCCAGTCGCGGCTGGCGACGATCACCCCGTAGTCACCGGCATGCGCCTCCAGGTGGGCGGAGATCGCGGCGGCGACCGCCGCTCCCCCTTCGACGCCGAGCGCGCCTCCCTCGGTGAAGTCGTTCTGCACGTCGATGATGAACAGAGCCCTGGTCACGGTGCGCCTCCTGGTCCGCCCGGCGATGTCGCCGTCAGCCGTTGGTCAGATTGTCGCCGCAGTTGTAGAAGCCGGTGACGAGCGTGTCGATCGCCTGCTTGGCATTGTCGCTGACATCGCCGAGCGCGAACACCGCGAAGGTGAGCGGGGTGCCGTCGGCGGCGTCCACGATCCCCGAGAGGGTGTAGCCGTTGTTGATCCAGCCGGTCTTGGCGTGCACCGCGCCGCGGGCGACGGCGTTCGCGCCCGTGAACCGGTTGTAGCCGGAGCCGAGCGTGCCGGACTGCCCGGAGACCGGCAGTCCCTCGTAGACGATGCCGAGACCGTTGTCGCCGTTGCGCACCTTGACGAAGAGCCGGGTCAGGTAGGACGGCGGGACCGCGTTGTCGCCGCTCAGGCCGGAGCCGTCGGCGATGTGGATCCCCGTGGTGTCGATCCCGTACGCCTTGAGCCCGGCGAGCACACCCGCGTTCTCGGCCTCGAAGGTGTTGCCGGCGCCGGTCTTGATGGCGACGAGGCGGGCCAGCTCCTCCATGATCGTGTTGTCGGAGTACTTCATCGCCTGCTCGATGAGCGTGCTGACCGGCTGCGACTGCACCGACGCGAGCGGCTTCGCCCCGGCGGGGGCGGTCCCCTGCGTGACCGGCACGTTCGTCCCGAGGTACTGCTGGAAGTACTGCACGGCGCGCCCCACCGGGTCGGTGCTGCGCGGGGACTCCACGGCGCCCGGGTCGTCGCGGTCGCCGTCGACCATCAGCGCGGTCATGTACGGGGTCGAGCCCTCGACCACGCGCTCCTCGCGCTCGTCCCAGCTCGGCTGCCAGACCGGGCCGCCGAACAGCGAGGTGTCGACGACGACGGAGGTGATCGGCTGGCCGCCCATCGCCTGCTTCGCCTGGGTGGCGAGATCCTGGATGGAGGGGGCGCCCGTGTAGAACGCGCCCTGCCCGCCTGGCAACCGCGACAGCGTCACATCGCCGCCGCCGATGAGCACGATCTGGCCCGGCGTGCTGCCGGAGACAACGGTCGTCTGCACGCGGTAGTCACCGCCGAGGGTCGCCAGCGCGGCGGCCGAGGTCAGCGTCTTGAGCACGGAGGCGGTGGCGCCAGCCGCTGTGCCGTTGCGGTCGAACAGCACCTCGCCGGTCTTGGCGTTCAGCACCTGGGCGTGCAGTGTGCCGAGGCGGCCGTCCTGCGCGAGCCCCGCCACCGAGCAGGTGCGGATGCGCGTGGCGGCGGGCTGAGCAGCAGGCACCGGGCGCGCGGGCGCGCTCGTGGGCGTCGGTGTGGGCGTCGGGCTCGCCTTCGGGGAGGCCGAGGCGGTGGCGGAGGACGTGGGAGCTCCCGCGGCGGAGGCCGCCGGGGAGCCGACCGTTGCTCCTAGGGCGACGGTGCCCGAGCCGAGCAGGACGAACGCCGCGGCGGCGCCGGCGGCGATCCACGCCTTGGGGTGCGAACGGATGGCGGCCATCGCGCCGGCCACGGAGAAGCGGCTGCCGGCGCGGGCGTCGACGCGGCGGCTCGACCGGGTCGGGGTCGGGTCCGCGGGCGCGCCGGAGTCGGGCAGGTCCGATTCATGCATTCCGGTATGGTAACCGCTGTTGCTGAACGGCCCCAGTCCGGGGGTGCGTCCCGCAGCGGCAGCGATGGAACCATTCCCGACGACCGGACAGTAGAGGGTATGGACAGGGATGAGTTCGACGAGGCTGCGGCCTGGTCGGCGGCACGCGGCGGGGACGGGCCCGCGTTCGCGTCGCTGTTCGACCTCCATCGCGACCGCGTCTTCGGTCACGCGCTGAGACTGCTGCGCGAGCCGCACGATGCCGAGGACGTGACCGCGGTCGTGTTCCTCGAGGCGTGGCGCAAGCGCGAGACGGTGCGGGTGGTCGACGGGTCGATCATCGGCTGGCTGCTGGTGACCACGAACTACACCGTCCGCAACCACACGCGCAGCCGCCGCCGGTACCGCGCGGCGCTCAGCAGGCTGCCGCATCCGGCGCCGCAGGACGACCACGCTCCCGGGGTGGACGCGGCGATCGACGACGAGCGCGGCTCCCGCACCGTGCGCGAGGCCTTCACGCGACTGTCGCAGCGCGACCAGGACGTGATCACGCTGTGCGTGCTGGAGGAGCTGACCACGGCACAGGCCGCGGAAGCGCTCGGCGTGCCGGAGGGCACCGTCAAGTCCCGGCTCTCGCGGGCCAAGCAACGCCTGGCCGCGCACACCTCCGCCTCCGCCGCCACATCCCCCGACTCCGATACCGACCAGGCGATCCTCGAAGGAGGTGCACGATGAGCACCGCGGAATTCGACCCCACCCGCAGCGCGGCGATCCGCCGGCTGCTGCTCGACACGGTCGCCGACGCGCCGCGCAAGGAGCGTCGCACGCGCTTCGCGATCATCGGCGCACTGACGGGCGCTGCGCTCGCCCTCGCCGGAGGAACGGCAGCGTTGGCGCTGACCGGTGTGCTGCGCTTCGGCGTGCCGGAGCAGGCGCCGGTTCCGGTGCCCACGCCGACGCAGACCGTGACGCCGACGCCGACACCGACCCCCGCCTCCACCGACCCGTCGCGGCCGCTCATCCAGGCCGGTCCCATCCCGACGCACGACGTCGACGCGCTCCCGGCCACGCCGAGCTGGAGTCTCGACCTCCCCGGGGCGGACGACGAGTGCCGCGGCACGAGCGTCTACGACCTCGCGGACGGGCGCGCGCTCTTCCTCACCGGAGTGCGGCCCAAGGAGTACGAGGGCAGCCCCTGCGGCGACAAGCCCGACGTGAACACCGAGGACATGGGCCTGGCCCTGGTCGATACGGAGCACGGCTCCGTGCTCTGGACGCGCGAGTGGAGTTTCACCCGCGACGTGTCGAACGACAACCGCCCCGTGCTCCTCGTCCTCGGTACGTCGGGTCGCGGCGTGTTCGACTCCGGTCGGCGCGGCGTCGCCGGAGAGGTGATCGACCTGGCGAGCGGCGCCACCGTCGCACCTTTCGACCGGCCGGACTCCGACGTGCCGCTGCAGGAGGACGCCGCTGTGGCGGGGGACGCGGGCGACCTCCTCCTCATCCAGGAGCATCGAGACGGCGAGGGACGGCAGACCGGGAACAGCGTCATCGAGCGGATCGACCCGCGCGATGCCGCTCACCCGCGCTGGTCCGCCGAGCTTCCCGGCGTCTCCGCCCACTTCACCGCCCCCGCGATCACGACGTCGGTCGCCGCTGTGAGCTACTACCAGGACGGCGCCTCCGTGCCGTCGGCCGGGCAGCTCGACGTGGAGACCGGGGCCTTCGAGCCGCTGTCCGGGCCGGCGCCCCAGATCGCGGGCGATGTCGCGATCGCGGTGGACACCGCATCCGACACGGTCGCCGTGACCGACGCGAGCGGCGCCGAGCTGTGGCGGCACACCGGATGGGGCGTGCAGTACGTCGCCGACATCCCGACCGCCGACGCCATGCCCAGCCTCGGCGGCTGGAGCGCGAAGGCGTCGTCGGGCATGCTGGCGGTCGTCACGTCGACGAGGACGCTCATCGTCCAGGCGTCGACCGGCACCGTGATCCTCGACGATGCGGAGGGCGAGTGCGGCCGCACGAACGCCCCGGCCGTGTTCGACGGGAACCGCGATGCGCTGCTCTTCCAGGACGGCGACACAGTGTGCGCGCTCGAACTCGCCACAGGCAGCCGGGTGCCGCCGGACGGCATCCCGGCAGCGGCGCTGTGGCTCACGGGCAACACCAACGCGTACTCGGCGTTCTTCCCGGCGACGACAGGCACGGCATACGACCTCACCACCGGCGAGGCGCTCTGGTCGCGAGAGCTGCGCGACCGCGAGTCCTGGCACTTCGCCGGAGGCTACCTCGTCAGCATCGTCGGCACGCACATCGAGTCGCTGGGCTGAAACGGCGGGTGAACGCGAACGGCCCGCTCCGGAGGGAGCGGGCCGTTCGTCCGTGGTGGAGCCGCCCAAGGGAATCGAACCCTTGACCTTCTCATTACGAGTGAGATGCTCTGCCGACTGAGCTAGGGCGGCGTGGCCGGTGGCCGGCGCACAGTCAGATAGCTTACCCGATCGTCGAGCCCGCTACGAACACTGCGTGTGCCGTGCGATCACCGTACGTGGGCGCCGAGGGCCTGGAGCTGGTCGAAGGAGCTGCGCAACCGCTCCGCCAGGGGCTCCACCCCGCCGTGGTCCGCCCAGCACGACCAGGCATGACGCATGCCGGCGAAGGCGACGTACGTGACGAGGCGGGCGCGCTGGTGCAGCGTCTCGCGGTCGTCCGCGAGCGCAGGATCGTCGTGGGCAAGGCGGCGCTGCACCACGGCGCTCAGGGCGTCCTCGAACTTGTGCATCGTCGCCATCCGCTGCGCGAACAGCTCCGGGTTGTCCTTGAGCAGCGCGCGGCGCAGGAGGTGCATCTCCTGCATGTTCGCCGACTGCTGCTCCGGCGGTGACGCGTCGCCGAGCTCTCCGCCGTCGATCGCGGCGATGAGGAGGGTGCTCAGCCCGTCGAGGATGGGCTCGTCCGGCCCGGCCTCGATGAAGTGCTCGATGACATCCTCGTCGGGAAGCTCGGGCAGCTCGCCGATGATCGCCGACTCCTTGGACGGGAAGTAGTTGAAGAACGTGCGCGGCGACACGTTGGCTGCGTGGCTGATCTCGTCGATCGTCACCCGGTCGAAACCGCGTTCTGTCGCCAGCTGCAGCGCCGCGAGCTGGATCGCCCGCCGCGTCGCGATGCGCTTGCGCTCGCGCAGGCCGAGCTCGCCGTCCACCACCGTCACGCCCACGATTATTTCATCGCCTGCAAAATTGCACCACTACGGGGCCGCACGGATGTTCCGCCGGCGACGGTCAGCAGGTCTTGCCCTCTGCGGGGAGCTTCGCGCTCACGAGGAAGTCGTCCACCGTGTTGTTCACGCAGGAGTTCGACTTGTTGTAGGCGGTGTGCCCCTCCCCCTTGTAGGTGAGGAGGTGACCGTTCTGCAGCTCGCCCGCAAGGTTCTTCGCCCACACGTACGGGGTCGCCGGATCGTTGGTGGTGCCGACGACGAGGATCGGTGCCGACCCCTCCGCAGCGATCGGGCCCCGCTTGACCGTCGACGCGAACGGCCAGTTGGCGCAGCCGATGTCGCCGTACGACATGTACGGCCCGATCACCGGCGCCGCCTTCGCGAGCTCGGCCGCCTGCTGCCGCATCGCGGCCGGGGCGTCGTCGTAGGAGTAGTCGAGGCAGTTGACCGCGAGGAACGCCTCCGTCGAGTTGTCGCCGTAGGTGCCGTCGCTCTTGCGGTTGTTGTAGGCGTCGGCGAGGGTGAACGCGGTGGACGCGCTGCCCTTCATGACCGAGGAGAACATGTCGCTCAGGTACGACCACGCCGTCGCGTCGTACAGCGGGTAGATGATGGCCGTCACGAGGGTGTTGGCGCCCAGCTCGCGTCCGTCGGCGTTGCGGATCGGGCTCTTCTCGACCGAGGCCAGCAGGGAGGAGATCGTCGACATCCCCTGCTCCACGCTCCCGCTGAACGGGCAGTCCTTCTGCTGCAGGCAGTCGGCCAGGTAGGCGCGCAGTGCGCTCTCGAAGCCCTGCGCCTGCACCTTCGTCACCTCGAAGTTGCTGGCGGCGGGGTCGAGCGCGCCGTCGAGCACCAGGCGGCCGGTCTTGCCCGGGTACAGCTCGGCGTAGACGGCGCCGAGGTAGGTGCCGTAGGAATAGCCGAGGTAGTTGAGCTTGGTGTCGCCGAGGACCGCGCGCAGCAGGTCGAGGTCGTGCGCAGCGCTCACGGTGTCGACCTTGCCGAGCAGGGCTCCGGTGTTCTGCTGGCAGGCGGCGCCGAAGTCCTTCGAGATCGTCGTGTTCTCGGCGATCCACTGGTCGGAGCCGCGGACGCCCGGGGTGATGCCGTACAGGTACTCATCCATCTGCTCGGCGTCGTAGCACTTCACGGCGCTGGAGCGGCCCACGCCGCGGGGGTCGAAGCCGACAATGTCGAAGTGGTCCTGCAGGGTGCTGTCGGTGGCGTAGTCCACCGAGTCGGCGATGAAGTCGAAGCCCGACCCGCCTGGCCCGCCCGGGTTGACGAGCAGCGAGCCCTGCTTGGCGCCCTTGGCCGGCTGGCGCACCAGCGCCAGTTCGACCTCGCCGGCGGACGGGTCCGACCAGTCGAGCGGCGCCTTCGCGGTCGTGCACTGCATGCCGCCCGAGCAGCTCTTCCAGGTGAGCACCTGCCCGTAGAACGGCTGCAGGTCCTCGGCCACCTGCTCCTTCACCGGGGTGGAGGTGGTGGCCGCCTTGGGCGGGATGAACCAGGTGACGCATCCGGTCAACGTGAGCGCGACGACGGCGACGATCGCCGCCGTTGCGGTGCGCACGGCGTGCCGGCGGAGCGCCGGCCGGCCCGATCGGGTGGTCACAGGTCGGTCCCCTTTCGCGCGGCGGTACCGCGAAGGATGGTGGTGAGCATGGCCTCGAGCGCGAGCGCCGGCGCGACGTTGCCGTCGATCCGCTCGCGCGCGGTTGCGATCGCGTCCATCGCCGAGAGCGTAGCGGCGGGAGTCGAGCGGGCGCTGAGAGCCTCCAGCCGGCCGCGCAGCTCGACGTTGACGAGTTCGCTGGAGCTGCCGAGCTGCAGCATCATCACGTCGCGGTACAGCGAGAGCAGGTCGACGAGGATGCGGTCGATGCCGTCGCGGAGGCTGCGGGTCGCCCGCCGCTTCTGGTCCTCCTCCAGCTGGCGCAGCTGCGAGCGCAGCGCGGGCGGGATCGCACCGCCCGGCTCGACCCCGAGCGAGCGGAGGGCGCTCTCGCGCTCCTCGGCGTCCCGCTCCTCGGTGATCGCCTTCGCGTCGGCCCCGGCGACCTCCAGCAGCGAGGCGGCCGCAAGCACGGCGTCCGACACGGAGCGGATGCCGAGCGCGAGCTCCAGAGTGCCCTCACGGCGGCGGCGCGCCTCCTCGTTGGTGGCGAGCCGGTGCGCCATCCCGATGTGGCTCTGCGCATGCCGGGCGGCGCGCTCCGCGGTCTCGGGATCGACGCCGTCACGGCGCTCGATGAGGGCGGCCACGTCGGCGACGCTCGGCACCTTGAGCCGCACGGTGCGGACGCGGGAGCGGATCGTCGGCAGCAGGTCCGCATCGCTGGGCGCGCAGAGGATCCAGACCGTGCGCTCCGGCGGCTCCTCCAGTGCCTTCAGGAGGACGTTGGAGGTGCGCTCGGTCATCCGGTCGGCGTCCTCGATCACCATGACCCGGTAGCGGCCGACGGAGGGCGAGAACTGCGAGCTCGCGACGAGCGCACGCACCTCGTCGATGGAGATGATGACGCGCTCGGTGCTGAGCACGGCGAGGTCGGGGTGCGTGCGCGCCTCCACCTGGCGCCGGGTGGCGCGGTCGCCCTCGGGATCGCCGGGGCTGAGCAGGGCGGTCGCGAAGGCGTAGGCGAGGTTCGAGCGTCCGGACCCGGGCGGGCCGGTGATGAGCCAGGAGTGCGTCATGCCGCGGTCGGCGGCGTCATCACGGCCGGAGGCGGCGGCGCGCACGACGGCGATGGCCTCGTCCTGACCCGTCAGGTCGTCCCACACCGTCATGTCCTCCAGGCTAACGGGCACGGCGGACACGGTTCGTGCGGCGGTCATGGTCGGTGCGGCGGCCACGGTTCGTGCGGCGGTCGACGTGGTGGTCAGACGCGGTCGTCGAGGCGCGCGCGGATCTCCGCGGCGATCTCGTCGACCGGCCGTCCGGCGTCGATGACGAGGAACCGCTCCGGCTCGGCGCGGGCGAGTTCCAGGTACGCCGCGCGGACCCGGGCGTGGAAGTCCGACCGCTCCGCCTCCAGCCGGTCGTACCGGGTCCTGGCGCCGTCGAGCCGAGCCCGGGCGGCGGTCTCGTCGAGGTCCAGGAGGATCGTGAGGTCGGGCAGCAGCCCCTCCGCCGCCCACAGCGACAGGTCGCGCACCTGCGCGGGATCGAGGACCCGCCCGGCGCCCTGGTAGGCGACCGACGAGTCGATGTAGCGATCCTGCAGGACGATGTCGCCGCGTTCGAGCGCGGGACGCACCAGCGTCGCCACATGGTGCGCCCGGTCGGCGGCGTACAGGAGCGCCTCCGCGCGCGGCGCGATGTCGCCCCGGTGGTGGAGGACGATCTCGCGGATCTCCACCCCGGCCTCCGTGCCGCCCGGCTCACGCGTGCGCACGACCCGCCTGCCGCGGGACGACAGCCACTCCTCGAGGAGCGCCGCCTGCGTCGACTTGCCGACGCCGTCGCCGCCCTCGAGTGTGATGAAGAGCCCGCGGCCGTCCGTCTCCGCGCTCACTCCGCCGCCGGCTTCGCCGCGCGGGTGGCGGGCTTCTTGGCAGGCGCCTTGGCGGTGGTCGTGGTCTTGGCTGCGCTCGTCTTCGCGGTGGTCGTTTTCTTGGCTGCGGTCGTCTTCGCGGCGGTCGTCTTCGCGGCGGTCGTCTTCTTGGCGGGCGCCTTGCGCGTGGTGGCCTTCTTCGCCGGTCCCTTCGCCCGCTTGTCGGCGAGCAGCTGAACGGCGCGGTCGAAGTCGACCTCCTCGACGGTCTCCCCGCGGGGGATGGTCGCGTTCGTCTCGCCGTCGGTGACGTACGCACCGAAGCGCCCGTCCTTGATCCGGATCGGCTTGCCGCTCACCGGGTCGGCGTCGAACTCCTTGAGCGCGCTGGATGCCCGCCGATTGCCGTACTTCGGCTGGGCGAACAGCTCCAGGGCGCCGGCCAGGTCGACCGTGAAGAGGTCGTCCTCGCTCGTGAGCGACCGGGTGTCGGTGCCCTTCTTGAGGTAGGGCCCGTACCGGCCGTTCGCGGCCTGGATCTCCTCGCCGCTCTCGGGGTCGACGCCGACGACGCGGGGCAGGTCGAGCAGCTTGAGCGCGGTGTCGAGGTCGATCGTCGCGAGGTCCATCGATTTGAAGAGGGAGGCGGTGCGGGGCTTCGCGGCCGCTGCCTTCTTCGCGGGCTTCTTGGCCTCGGTGACCTCGCCGGTCTGCTGGTCGGCCTGCTCCTCCTCGGGGTCGGCCTCGGTGACGTAGGGGCCGAAACGACCGTCCTTGGCGAGCACGACCTTGCCGTTCGCCGGGTTGGATCCCAGGACGCGGTCGGTCTGCACCGGCGCGTCGATGAGCTCGCGCGCCTTGGCCGGGGTGAGCTCGTCGGGCGCGAGGTCCGGCGGCAGGTTCACCCGGCGGGGCTGCGCGTCCTCCGCGGCACCCTCCTCGGCGACCTCGAGGTACGGACCGTACTTGCCGATGCGGAGGGTCACGCCGTCGTCGATCGCGATCGAGTTGATGCTGCGCGCGTCGATGTCGCCGAGGTTGTCGATGACCGTGCGCAGGCCGCGGTGCTTGTCGTTGCCGAAGTAGAAGCTGTTCAGCCAGTCGACGCGCTCGGCCTCGCCGTTCGCGATGCGGTCGAGGTCCTCCTCCATCTCGGCGGTGAAGTCGTACTGCACCAGGTCGCCGAAGTAGTCCTCGAGGAGACGCACGACCGAGAACGCCACCCAGCTCGGCACCAGCGCCTGGCCGCGCTGCGTGACGTACTTGCGGTCGATGATCGTCGAGATGATGCTCGCGAACGTGGACGGCCGGCCGATCCCGAGCTCCTCCAGCGCCTTGACGAGGCTGGCCTCGGTGTAGCGCGGCGGCGGTGTGGTCTCGTGACCGTCGGCGTCGACGGCAACGACCTGGAGGGCCTGCTTCGGCTCCAGCGGAGGCAGCTTGGCGTCCGACGCGTCTGCCGCGTTGCGCTCCTCGTCCTTGCCCTCCTCGTAGGCGTTGAGGAAGCCGCGGAAGGTGATGACCGTTCCGCTCGCGGTGAACTCGGCGACCGTGCCGTCGAGCGGCCCCTCGGAGACGCGCGCCTCGACGGTGACGGACGCGGTCTGTCCCTTCGCGTCGGCCATTTGCGACGCGACCGTGCGCTTCCAGATCAGCTCGTACAGCTTGAACTCGGGGCCGCGCAGCGACCGCTCGAGCTCGGCCGGGGTGCGGAAGACCTCACCGGACGGGCGGATGGCCTCGTGCGCCTCCTGCGCGTTCTTGCTCTTCGACGCGTAGGTGCGCGGCTTCTCCGGCACCGTCTCGGGACCGTACAGCTTCGCCGCTTGCGACCGCGCCGCCTTCGTCGCCTGCTGCGACAGCGACGCCGAGTCGGTACGCATATAGGTGATGTAGCCGTTCTCGTACAGCGACTGGGCGACGCTCATCGTCTGCCGGGCCGAGAACCGCAGCTTGCGCGCGGCCTCCTGCTGCAGCGTCGAGGTGGTGAACGGCGCAGCGGGACGACGCGAGTACGGCTTCGAGTCGACCTTGGCGACGGCCACGGTGGTGCTCGGGAGGCTGATCGCCGCGGCGAGCGCCTGGGCGGCCTCCTCGTCGAGGATGCGCGCACCGGACGTGAGCCGGCCGTGATCGTCGAAGTCGCGACCGGTGGCGACGCGGTCGCCGTCGATGCGGGCGAGCCTCGCCTGGAAGGCCGAGGCCTCCTCCGGCTTCAGCTGCGCGGTGAGGCCCCAGTAGGACGCCGCGACGAACGCGAGCCGCTCGCGCTCCCGGTCGACGACCAGGCGCGTGGCGGCGGACTGCACGCGCCCCGCCGAGAGTCCGGGACCGACCTTGCGCCACAGCACCGGCGAGACCTCGTAGCCGTAGAGCCGGTCGAGGATGCGCCGCGTCTCCTGAGCGTCGACGAGGGCCGTGTCGATGTCGCGCGTGTTGTCGCGCGCCTTCTCGATGGCCTCGCGCGTGATCTCGTGGAACACCATGCGCTTCACCGGGATCTTCGGCTTGAGCTCCTTCACGAGGTGCCACGCGATGGCCTCGCCCTCGCGGTCCTCATCCGTCGCGAGCAGGAGCTCGTCCGCGTTCTTGAGGGCCCGGCGCAGGTCGGCGACCGTCTTCTTCTTCTGGTCGGAGACGACGTAGTACGGCTCGAAGCCGTTCTCGACATCGACGGAGAACTTGCCGAGCGAGCCCTTCTTGAGCTCCGGCGGCAGGTTCTTCGGCTCGATCAGGTCGCGGATGTGCCCGACCGAGGCCATCACCTCGTAGCCGTCGCCCAGGTACTGGGCGATCGACTTGACCTTGTTCGGAGACTCGACGATGACGAGCTTCTTCGTGTCAGGCACCTGACTCCTCTTATATGTACGCAGTGTCGGGATGGAGGTACGACGATGTCGGCCGACCGATCGTGGTCGTACGCCTCCCCGAGCGCCGCTCTCGATCAGCGGCGAGTGCGGGCCGAACCGGCCCGACAGGCAAACCATACACACCTCAGCCGTCGGAGTGCCTAATCCGTACGAGTTGTTCGCGCGCGGCGCAGTGCGCCGCGTGGCAGCGCTGCACTGCGCACCGTGCACCCTTGCCACGGGGTGGGGCGCGAGGACAATGGGGGTATGGCAACGACTTCGATGACGACGTACACCGCCAAGCTGATCGACGGCCCCCTGGAGGGCAAGACCATCTCGACCGCTTTCCTCGACTCCGGAGACCCGCGTCCCCGGCTCGAGATCCCCGCCCCGTCCGGCGGCAAGAAGTACCTCTACGTCCGGGCCTCCGGCCTGGAGCGCGAGTTCGCCGCCGAAGGCCCGGGCGCCGAGCGCCCCAGCGCCGTCGGTTACCGCTACCTGGAGACGGTCTTCGACTGATCGGCCGTCCGGCGCGGCGCCGGGCGGACCCGCGCGCGCCGACGACGAGGCGCGCATCCCGAGGTACGGCAGCGACACCGTGACGGTCACCACCACCCCGTCCAGCGTGCACCGGTCGAGGGCCGCGGCGTTGGCCGAAGCGACCTGCTCCGCGACGGGACAGGGGAAGCCGGGGACGCGCCCGCTCGCCACGTCCGCCGCGGCGAGCGCCGCCAGGTCCGAGGCGGCGTCCGCACGACGGACCTGGACGAACGCTCCGGCAACGGCCAGCGACACCGCGGTGACGGAGAGCAGTAGGCCGATCACGGTGAGCACCAGCACACTTCCGGACCCCCGCTCGTGCGTGCCGGTGACATCCGTGCCCGGCGGACTCGTCGCCACGCTGTACGTTCCTGCCGCCGTCATCCCCGCTCCTCCCCCACGACGCCCTCCTCGTCGATCGCGCACTGCCGCGTGCTCACCGTGACGCCGAGTCGGCCGAGCGCCACCGCCTCGCTCGGCGCCGAGAGGGTGACGCACACCATGCCTCCCTCATGTCGCACGGAGCGGTCGGCCGGCTCGCCCGCCGTCGCGGGCACGGCCTCCCCTCGGCCCAGCTGCCGGGCTTCGCTCGCCGCGATCGCGACCAGCCGGCTCTGCTGCACGACCGCGTGAACGGCACCGAGGCACAGGGCCAGGCAGAGCAGCGCCGCGGGGAGCGCGGCGGCGAACTCGGCCGTCACGCTCCCGCGCTCGTCCTCAACCGGCGACGGTGAGCGCACGACGCACCAGGTCGGTCAGGATACCGCGCACCTCGTCGCCGCGGAGCAGCGCGACCAGCACCCCCGCGAAACCGACCGCGGCCATCGTCCCCCGGTGCTTAGTTTCCCGATCTTCTGCTTCCAGATGGACGCCCGAAAAGCGGCCTGACGGCAAGAAGCCCCGTCAGCACCGCTGCCGGGGTCCTACCCAGGGCGAAAGCCCCACCAAGGAAAAGGAAACTACGAAATGACCGCAACGAACTACGTCGAGGCGCTGCAGAAGTTCAACGCCGCCCAGAAGGCTGCAGCCACCTTCAAGGACGACAACTGGAACCACTCCGCAATCACCCGCGAGCGGGTCAACCGACTCAACCGGGCACGAGCCGAACTGCTCGCCACCCTGCCGGAGTCGCCCACCGAGGTGGACACCAGCGCGCGGAGCGCCGTGCTGTCCGGACTCCTCCCGACCAACGCCGACACGGCGGCGATCACCGCCAACGAGTGGGGCAAGGTCGAGAGGCTTCTGGGCGCGGGTCGGAACTTCGTCCGGCTCATCGAGCAGGCGGACAAGCGCCGCCTTGCGGCGATCATCGACCAGCTCCCCACCTACCTGGAGGCCCAGGGAGACGACTCCGATCAAGTGACGGCCGGGATTGTGGCGGAGGTGCAGGACCGCGTGTTCCAGCGCCTCGTGGAGCTGGGCGACGACGACGCGGTGAAGGCGCTGGAGGGCGAGACCGGCACCCGCAAGCAGGCTGCATGGGAGCGCGTCGTCCGCGAGGCGGTCGATGGCGACGTCAGCATCGAGGCGTGGTCCGACTTGAACCGCGTGGCACCCGACGAGCGCGCGACCGCGCAGGACGAGGACCCGGGTGAGGCCGCGGACATCGCCCACAAGGTTCAGGCGCTCGATGGCGTGGCGCGCAACATCAGCACGGAGGCACCCGTTGGCGCTGAGTGATGCCAAGCGTCAGGAGATTGTCGACCTCATTGATGCGGGTTGCGGACGCAACGAAGTCGCCCGTGAGGTCGGCGTCTCCGGGCGCACGGTGTCGGTGGTCGCGCAGAAGGCCGGGCTGACGTTCGATCGCGCAAAGACTTGGAAGGCCACGGAAGCCCGCCTCGCTGATGCGAAGGCACGTCGGGCCACTCTAAGCCTCGAAATGCTCGGAGATTTGGAGGAAGCCCGTCTCCGGCTGGCGGAGGCCACCGGGGCGCGCGACTTCCAGCTCACCGCGCAGGGGATGGACGCCCTGACCCGGGCCTACTCCAACATGGTCAAGCTCGACCCGGGTGATGGCGGGATGGAGGAAGCGCGCGGACTGCTCGGCACGATCATCGGTGCGATCCACACCGTTTCCGAAGGCCAGCCGCGGATGAATCCGACGATGGACGAAGGAACCGGGGAGGTGATTCCGGCAGGCACGCTTCGCGCGGTGTGACCTGTGGATAACGCGGGCGGGATTTCGGTCCCGCCCGCTAATCTCTGTCCATGCTCGACCCGCTCCACACGCCGAACTGTCCGAACTGCCTCCACCAGATGGGGGCGCGCGAATTCAAAAGCACGGTGGCGTGGTGGTGCCACAGGTGCGAGGTCGCATCCATCGTCTGAGGACAGAACGGCCCGACTAATTTCGGCACGCGCGATCGCGCTGATTTTCTCGGAAATGCAATCGCATTGAGAGGAAATCACACATGATCCGTCAAGTCATCAAGTCATCCGTCAAAGGATTCGCGATGGGCCTGCTCAGCGCACTGGCCGGAGTGGCGCTGCTTTTGGTCTGCATCACCGGGTGTTCGAGTGGCTCAGGAACTGACGCGGCCCCGAAAGCGGAGACCATCGTCAAGGCGTTCACCGACGCAGGGCTGCCCGCTGAACAGCCCCGCGACAACACCTCCAAAGGGTGGTGCGCGCCCGAGCAGTACGGGTGCAAACAGTTCTTCACAACCGAGAACGTCACCGTCATCACCGCACCCAGCAAGGACGGGATCAACCGCGCGACCACTGGCGAGAGTGCGAGTGGGTTCTATGTCTCTGAGGACGGCCGTGTGATGCTGTCGTTCCTCGCCCAGGGCACGCCCGATGAGCTGAAGGCCAAGTACGAGAAGGCGCTCGAAACGTATCTGACTAGATAGCAAGATCGACCAGCGGCGGCGGGGAGGCAAGCCGACCGCCGTCTGGTCGATCCTCACGCGTGAGGCGTTGGCCCCCTCGGGGGCTTTGACCGTCATTTCGGACGGCCGCGGCGGGGCCGCCGCTTTCCCCGCTTCACGATGAAGTCGTGGATCTTTTCGGGCGGTGCCCCCTCTTCTTTGAGGAGGTTCACCCAACCGCGGGTGACTTCTATGTGCGAGTAGCCGCTCGCGAGGATGGCAAGCGCCGCCAAAAGAATCAGCACCACTGCCCCGATGATCGGGCCGTACTGACCGATGAGTAGCAACATGCCGCCTCCTTGATTTGGGCATACTTGCGCCTTGCAAGTAATGGGCCCGTATCGCGGATTACACGGCTATGTCGCCTCCATTCTTTTGTCGAGTGGGGTATCTTTCTACACCGACCTGGTTCTCGAAGTCAACAATTTCTTGAAGATTCGTCGCTTCCATCTTCGCGGCAAGGAGGTTCGTCTTGCGGCCTGGCCCAATAGGATGACGCGCATGAAAACACCCGGCCCACTCGGATACAACTCCAACCGTGACCGGCCCTATCTAATCCGAGGCCGGGACGACGTAAACAACTCCCGGGAGCAAGCCTTCATGGTCGAGATGTGGCGAGAGGAGGCAAGCGCAAATGCATGGGACTGGTTCCGTTACGACAGATTGGTTGGTTCCCAAATCCACCTAAGCGCCATCCTGATCGAGGAGCAACGGCTGGCCGAAGCCGGCACAACCCTGGATGAGGCGCTCAACCTACTGCGCGTCTTCGCACCGACACACCCCGGGAGCGCGGCACTCAAGGATGAAAACCGCGTGCTCGAATCTATTTGCCTTTACAACGGTGCTGTGCTGTTCCTGGAGAACGGCGCACGCTCATCTGGCCCAGACAAGCGCCCACTGGGTATGAACCTGCTGCGAGAAGCGTTGAACATTCACGACTCGGCGCGCGGGGCCGTGCGTGAAACTGAGCTCTTCACAAGGACGGACGATGCACTGGCACGAGTGAGGGAGCTTGCGTAGCAACGATCCTGTGGGCCGGTTTCTGGTTACCCCTCGCGCGTGAGCGGTTACCTAAATCCGGTCATGTCAGCAGTCCTGTCTTGCGCCCTGCTTCTATGAGGTAGGACACGAACGCCGAGCAGGTGACCAGCATGTACTTCGCGATCGCTTGGTCTGCGTCCGCCGCTTCGATCCCGGCGTGGCGGATGCCGTCGGCGTCGGATGTCCAGCCGTACATCTTTGACCATGCCTCCCTGAGCGCGGGATGGATGGTCAGGCCTGCGGCCTCCAGCTTTTTGAGGCCCGCCCCTAGCTGGCCTTCGCCGGTGACCTTCTTCACTACCGCCTCGACAGCAGAAATCGACTCCTTGATCGAATTCGGGTAGTCCGGTGATTGCCTATCTGCCAGCAACTCGACGGCACGGGTCAGGCTGTGGCGAGCGCCCGCGAGTTGGTCCGCGTCTGAGATTGCCTTCTCCACGGCTGATGCTTCCTCCGCGGAATCGACGGGTGTAATTTCCAAGCCGACAAACCTGTAACCCACGAGGAAGTGCTCGAAGCGCTCGTTGAACGCTTGCGGTATCGCCGTGAGCATTGGCAGAGTTCGAGAATCCTTGTATCGGTCGAGGTACTTGACTACGTCCTCGATGACATCCATCGCTTCGTTCCAGTCGTGATCGAGGATGTGATCCTTGATTTGACGGTAGATGGCCGAGTCATACCCGCGCTCGTCGCGAGGTTGTTTTAGCGTCCACATCCAGATTGCATCGAGGATCTTCTTTTCAGCATCGCCAGCGTCTCGATTGAGAAATATCTGGCGCATTCCGACGACGACGTTCCAAAGTTCCACCCGGGTCTCGTGGTCAAGACTCTCCCTCTGGATAAGAGTGCGGACTTCTTTGTAGTTGTGCCGTTCGGAGAATGACGCCATGCCCCAAGCGTACTGAGCGCGACCGACCGTACTGAGCTTCTTCGGGGGACCGAAACCCCCGGGAGAAGCCCGCCCAGGGCTAGGCTGCGGGCATGGATGGCTGGGGCTGGGCGTTCAGCGGTATCGGTGCAACCGTCGTCGGCGTGGTGCTTGCGTGGTTGATCACCAAACGCAGCAAGGACAGTAGGCGCGTAATGAAGCAGCGCGGCGGTCGGGGCTCCACCAACATTCAAGTAGGTCGCGACTTGCGCTCTAGCGATGGGACCAAAGGCGACGATGAGTGACAGGCTTAGCCAACGAGGGGGTGCCAACAGCACCAATATTCAAGCGCAGACCGTCGTCGTTGGCGTCTCCTATCAGGATATGCGCGACATCGCTCGGGACGTATTTCGCGACAACTTCTTGGCCTTACGGGACATGGCTAAGGCCACAGCTGAGGAGCGGGCTGGTGCCTTGATAGACAAGGTCATCGAGCAACTGCACGCGGAATTCGGTACTCCCCCTGAAACGGTTGCCGAACCGGGGGTTCAGTCCGCGATATTCGAGGCGCAACGAGCATATGCGTTAACCGGTGAGCAGGACCTCGCGGATGTCCTGGTCAGACTGCTAGTCGATAGAACCAAGCAGGACGCGCGTCAGCTTGAGCAGGTCGTTCTGCAACAGGCTCTGGAGGTAGTCCCTAAGCTCACTACGCCACAGATCCACACGTTGGCGGTGCTGTTTCTGGTCTTGCGGGCTCACTTCGCAAATGATGAGGGTCTTCTCGCCGCGTCCCCCGTGCGGCATATTTCAGGTTTGCTGGACGGCGTGCCGCCAGTGGCCCTTACTGCGGGCGATTTTCACTACCTCAGCAACGTAGGGTGCATTTCCACCGTACCGGTGCAGAGCGCGAACCTTGGCGGGTTGTTCAGGTCCATGTACCCGGGTCTGTTCAGCCGAGGAATCGACTTGGCGGCGATACCTGACCGGCTGCGGCCGGCCTTTTGGAACATGGATGGGAGAGCTTTCCCCAGATGGGACCGATCGGAGCTGATGGCTGCAGCTGCTGGATTAGGCATCGAAGACCAGGAGCCCGTTCTGCGCAGTCTCATCTCAGAAGCAGAGATGTCCGATGATGAAGCGCGCGCTTTTGTCCTCGCCGAGCTTTCTCCTCGTGCAAGTGAGATTCTTCTGGGGCTCGAACAGTTTCTTCAGTTGCGTACCTCGCTGACGTTGACTGGAGTTGCTATCGGTCACGCTGACGTTCAGCAGTGGTCGGATTTCCAAGCTCCGTTGTCGCTCTTCGTTAGCTAGTGAGCGAGCATTCTTGGAGCTATGTTGCGCTCCGTCCGAGGGGGCAGGCGTGCGAGCAGCGCGAGAGGTCAGAACAGCGGAGGTGCGCTTTCTGGCGTGGGCGTTGAAAGCCGGTCGAGGATCGCATGCAGCGATGATGGGGTACGAACTGGTGTGGCTCCGTCCCCGAGAAGCTTCCGATTCCCCGCTGGAGTCTCGTCGCCAAAGTCCACTACGAGAACAGGTCGACCCAGCTTCATCGCGCCCTCGCCTGCTGCCAGAGTCCCGCCCTTCTCGCCTGCCTCGATCACTACGAGAGCCTTGGATAGCCCGTATATGATGCTGTTCCTCGCCATGGCCGCGTGCGCTTGCCAGGTCTGGCTAGGGGCGAATTGAGATAAGACAAGAGTCCGCTCGGGATCGAAGTCCTTTGCGAAGTCCCGCTTGACGCGAAAGTAGTCCATGCCTTCCGCAAGGACGATGACGGTGCTGCCGCCCGTTTTCAGGGCGGCGAGGTGAGTTGCGGTGTCAACGCCCTTTGCATAGCCCGACACGATGGTGAGGTTCCGGCTACTGACGGCGACGCCGCACCGCTCCGCTGCCTCCAGGCCCTTGACTGAGACGTTGCGGGAGCCGCACATGCCCACCCCATCCGCGTAGAGAAGGTCCTTATTGCCTTTGTAGAAGATGATCGGCATCAGCGGCCGGCCATTGTGGACCAGCGACTCTGGGAAGTCGTCTTCGCCGAAGATGACGGCTCCGATGCCGTCGTCTTCCATGCGCCGCGCTTTATTGGCGACATCGACCTGAGTAGCGTGATCGAGGCCCTCCAGTGCCTCTTCAAGAGCCTGCCGACCGCCTTGCTTGATCGCGGCGGTGATGCGGGCTGGAGTCTTGAGCGCCTCGAAGGCGCCCAGAGCCAAGTCAACTGTCCTCGTTATCGTCACATTCATTTCCGTAGAGTTCTCGTCGCAGTGAGGGTCATGACTTCTGTGGCCCCGGCGCGGCGAGCTGCCTTCGCTGCTGCGTCGAGCGTTGCTCCAGTATGGAACACGTCGTCAATGATGATGATCGGTTCGTTGATTCTCTGTGAGAGTGTGAACTCGTCGCTGAGGTCCCGCTGACCAGCCTCCTTCTGCTCCGGTCGAGGACCCGCTGCCGTCATCTCGATGTAAGTCTTGTCCGTCGCCTTTGCTACTGCCCGGGCAAGCTGCTCACCGAAGCTATTGCCATCAGCGTTGTGCCCAGGAGGCGAAGTGATCACCTTGCTCCAGGCGTAGAACGGGTGGCGACGGATGAATTCAGCCATGGACGCGATCAGCTCGCGCCAGGCCTGCCGGGATCCCGAGCCGCTGGGGTACTTGGCGTACTTGGTGAACTGGATCCGTCGGCCCATGTCCGTATTGACGAGGTAACCCTCGTCGTTCTGCTCCTTGTGCCAGTCCACCGACATGCCAATATTGATGCCCTCGCGGCTGCCCAGAGTAACCGCGTCGATCAACAGATCGAGAAATGGGGGGAGGTAGTCGGGCACGCCCCCGGGGAAACGGAGGGCATGGGTCCAATCCTGCAGCCCCTTCGGAGTCAATTTCGACTCGTAACAAGCGTCGCCCATCAGAGCGACCACCTGGGCGAAGTGCTCCTCAGCACAGCACAGCAGCAATGACTGCTCCCCGTTGCCTCTGTCCTTGATGGCGTAGCTCTTCAGCTTGGTGCCGCGCGCATCCGGGCTGAACGGCGGGAAGTTCCAGACGATCGTCATTTTGGGTCCATGTCCTTGTTGTTCTTGAGGATATTTTCAGCCTCTGACACTCGATCTTTCCTCAGCGACGGGCAGAAAGGTCTACCCCAGTTCCGGGTACTGAGCCGCTTGCTCGCCCAGATTGTGCGCCTGTGTCACAGCATGATTTCGTGGTGGGGCGGATGTGAGACCCCGCTCGCCTGATTGCAGATGAAGCCCCTGGTGTTCCGGCGCTGGGGGCTTCGTCATGTCCGCGACGCGTCCGGAAGGGGCGGACTTGTTGCGAGATACACGTGTGTGCTTAGATCGGCCCCGCAATCAGGTGAGCGGTTTTTCGGACCTAACAGCCCCGTCGGTAATGCTTCGGGTGAGGCCGCTCATGACGATCTGGCAGGTAGGTTCCACCCGCTGGCTTCTCCTTCGGAGGCCAGCGTGCGCACAAGCGCCGACTTTTTACCTGCACAACTCCCTGAAGATTCCGTAGAGCGTCTGCTGACGCTACTGTTCGGAGACGACGAGGCAACCGCTGAGGCGGTGGCCGACAGGTGAGGCTGGCGGACTTCAACAGCAGCCCGAGCAGCCCATCACGACTTACTGCGGCTCTTCACCTGGCACAGGGCGGATACCACGTCTTCCCGCTGCGACCGAATGCCAAGACGCCACTCACCCGCCACGGCTTCCACGACGCGACCACCGACCTGAGCCAGATCAGCGACTGGTGGACCCGCCATCCGAACGCCAACATCGGCATCGCCTGTGGTGCGTCCGGCATCATCGTGGCTGACCTTGATGTGAAGAACGGTGTGAACGGGCCGGGCAACTGGACAGCGCTCGTCCATGGTGTTGACCATCAACCGGCTTTCACCGTTTCCACGCCGAGCGGTGGCACACATCTGATCTGGCGCGGAACCGGCGTGAACAGCAGTAACGGTGAGGTTGCACCTGGAGTCGACATCAAGGCGCAGGGCGGCTACATCGTCGCGCCCGGCTCCGAGATCAACGGCGTTGCATACCGGACGAGCGAGGGACTGCCGCTCCCACGAATCGAAGACATGCCGCCGGCCTCAGAGGGTCTGATGGCTGTCCAAGCTTCGCGCAAGGCCGTCGAGCGTCCCGCGAAGAACGAAGCCACGCTGGGTACCACCGTCCCCATGGGAAACCTGCTCTCCGAGCTGCTGGCCGAGCCTGCGGCCCACGGGTCGCGGAACAACTGGCTGGCCGAGGTCGCCGGGCACTACGCCTCTCGACACCGTGGCGAGTGCGACCTCTACGAGCGCCACGTCCAGATCGCGAACGGCCTGCTCGCTGAGCCGCTCGATGAGGCTGAATTCAGCAAGACGCTGTGGTCGATCTGGAACGCCGAGCAGGCCAAGCCGCAGACCGTCACCGAGGACGACCACGCGAAGGCAGTGGCGGCATCGGTCGAGCGGAAACGGGTCGAGCACGAAGCGCGAATCGAGTTCGCGCTGTGGCAGGCCGAGCAAGACCCAGCACAGCCGTTCGACGCCGGTTCGCTCCGCGACATCCTCGCCCGCCCAGCCGATGACGCATATCGAGTCGAGGGGCTGATCCCGGCCGAGAGTTCGACGGTCATCATGGCGAAGCGCAAGACCGGCAAGACGACGTTCAACCTGAACCTGGCCCGGGCGCTGCTGTTGGGTGGCGAGTTCCTCGGCATGTTCACCACCCATCCCCTGGGTGGCAACGTCGCGATCCTGAACTTCGAGGTCACCGGCCGACAGCTCGCAAGCTGGGCGGCAGACATCGGAGTGCCCGACGACCGGCTGTACCTGGTGAACCTGCGCGGACGGCGGAACCCGCTGACCCACCCCGCCGACCGTGCGGAACTCGCGGCCCAGTTGAAGGCGCAGAACGTCGAGGCCCTGTTCGTGGACCCGTTCGGGCGGGCGTTTTCGGGGAACCAGAACGACGCTGGCGAGGTCAGCGCCTGGCTTGTGGACCTGGACACGTTCGCACGGTCGGAGGTCGGGGCCACCGAGTTGATCCTGAACGTCCACGCTGGCTGGAACGGCGACCGCTCGCGCGGATCATCGGCTCTGGAGGACTGGCCGGACAGCATCATCCGGCTCACCACCAAGGACGACGACGAGAACGGTTCACGCTTCCTGTCGGCACTCGGCCGAGACGTGGACGTTCCGGAGGACGAACTGCACTTCGACCCGACCACACGCCTGCTGTCGCTCACGGGGGCAGGCTCACGTCGAAGCAAGCGCACCGAGCAGAAGATCGACTCCCTGGTCGATCCGGTCGTCGCCATCGTCGAGTCCAGCCCGGGGATCAAGAGCACCGAGGTCAGCCTGCGACTGCGGTCGGCGGGCGTCTCGTTCCAGAAAGGTGCTGAGACGAAGGCCCTGGCGGCAGCAGTTACGACAGGTCGAGTGGTGGTCGTGCCAGGTGCTCGGAATGCCAAACGGTACTACCCAGCCGGGATGTCTCTCGGGGTTCCTCTGGACGGAATCTCCCCGGACCTCCCCGCACATAATCTCCCCGCAACTTCCCCGCGCTCTCTGCCGCGTCGTGACGGGATCTCCCCGAATCTCCCCGAGCCTCCCCGCGAGTCTCCCCCTGAATCTCCCCGCCCCTTCAAAAGGGGCGGGGACATGGGGACATTCCGGGAGACAGCAGCGACGGAGGACTTCTGATGCCCACACCTGACTGGCTCGCACAGAACCAAGATGCGATCGAGCACCTCCCGCTCGTGAGCGGCAAGACACCTGAGTGCGCAGTGGTCGCATGCACGAGGACGGTACACGCCCGCGGCTTGTGCAAGGCCCACTTCCACCGAGCACGGCGCCTGTTCGACCCGACATACACCGACGCCAGGACACGACGAAAGGACAACTCATGAATAAGCACGAGAAGGCGACAGCCGAACGGCTGAGCCTCATCAGCTGGCAAGAGGGGGCACTGGACGCCGATTTCAGTCGAGCCGTGGCGGAACTGGAAGAGGCGGCACACGCCCTCGACTTCACTGACGGCGACGAGACGCTCGTCCGCCTGCGCGACGCGCTCCGCAGGTTCGACCTGCTGAACCGGGCCGTCGAGCTGCTGGGCGACATGGCCGACTTCGAGCGCGAACTGGAGGCCCGAGCATGAGTCATCTGGGCCGGCTCAGCGACGGCTTCCGCGGGGGTCGCCGGTCCCCAGAAGGGTTTTCCGATGAGTGACACCGCAGACGGTATTCAGGCGAAGCGCTGCAGCGGGTGTCAACGCGAACTGCCGATCACCAAGTTCCGTCTGCGCAGACCTGATCGTGAGTGGCGGAACAGCAAGTGCAAGACCTGCGTGAGCAGGCGGGCGTACCAGCGGAAGCGGGAGAAGGCCCAAGAGGCGAAGCGCGAGGCCGGGCGGAAGGCGAGAGCACAGCAGAAGCCGCGCAGCTTGAAGGAAAGGCCACGGGAGTTCGACGCGGCACGCGCGGCGGCTCACCGGCAGCTGCTCGCAGCGGTGCGAGTCAACCTCGCGGCGGGCCTCCGTGTTCCGTGCATCCAGAACCCAGAGGGCGGCTGGACCTCCGGTGACTCAGAGGCGGCCGTTCGCGCGGCTGAACTGTGTGAGTCCTGTCCTGCCCTCACTGCTTGTCGCGCCTACGTCGAGGCGCACCCCGAGCCTGTGGGTGTCTGGGCAGGTCTCACCGTGAAGGCCAGAACCTCGTGGGGGAAAACCAATTGTGACCAGCATTTTTGCTGTGATTTTCTGGAAATGCAATCGAGAGAGGACAACCACCGTGAGACTCATAATCGGACTAGTTCGGCATCTGCCGACCCTCATCCGCCTTGACCAGCAAGCGCGCCGCGCCGGGGTTCTCACATCTGATCGGCGAGCCGACTTCTGGGGCAACTTCGGTGCCCTGGAAGCAGCGCGGACGGGGGCATGGTGATGGCCCCGAAGCTCAACCCCGAACTCTCCCTCCTCGCCCTCAGCTACCACGTCGCCCTCGACGGCGACCTCGAACCATGGGAACTGACCCTGCCAAACGCGCGTCGACCCGAACCGGCGATCGTGCTTGCTCCCAAGTCAGCCGGGGACTGCGTCAACAGCGCGATCCTCACCGCCGCGAAGGCGCTTGGGATCGAGCTTCCGGATACCAATCCCTTCTTCGATCTGCGTCTGTACGACGGCCCCAACTTGGTCGCCACCACGCACCTTCCTGAGGAGCAGTGGCGGAAGCTCTACTGGGCCACGGTCGAGTACATCAAGACCGGCAACCTCCCCGTCAACGAGAACACCAGGCGGTGCCCCGGCTGCGGCTTCCAAAAGTTGGTCACAAGCTTCTACCTCCGTAGAAAGAACAGCCCGACCCGCCAGGCGTACTGCTCGCAGTGCATGACGCAGCGCAGGCACGCGAGGCGCGTCCGCGAACGGATTGAAGGAAACCAATGAGTCTCGCCATCGGAAAACGGATCAGCGGACGGTACGACGCCACGCCCGCTGCTGTTCTTGAGTCCCTCCGGAGTGGTGCGCTACGTTGTGCGGACAGCAAGAACGGGGACTCGTCTGCGAAACGAGCCCCCGCCTCTCAGGTCACCCCATCGTCATTTACCGGACTTCTTGGTGACCGTCGTCTTGTACGTCGTGTTCGGACGGGCCTTCGCGGTGTTTGCACTGACGAACTGCCCGTTCGACGCGCTCTTGAACACCGTCTGTTTCGTGCTCTTAGCCATGATTCTGCTCTCCTTCCCGCCGACCCTGCCGGGCTTTCCGACGATCGCGGCAGCTTACACACTGCCATCGGAACCACTACATGTAGTGTTCGACACGCGCGGCGCGCCGAATATGTAGCCAATGCCGGAGGTGCCCGATGAAAAGCGCTATAAGGGCAGCCATTTACACCCGGGTGAGCACCGCCGACCAGATCGAGAACACCTCGCTCAGCGAGCAACGGGAAGTCTGCCTGCGCGAGATTGAGCGACGCGGGTGGACCCTCATTGACGAGTACGAGGACGCCGGGGTCTCCGGGACCCGTGAGGACCGCCCCGCATGGCAGCGAATGCTGACGGACGCCAAGAGCAACAAGCTCGACGCCCTCGTCGTCCTTAACATCTCGCGGTTCTCGCGTGTGTCACACCACGCCATCGAGCAGTCACAACGGCTCCTCGACATGGGTGTCTCGCTCGTCTCGATCCAGGAAAACTTCGACCTCTCGACACCCGCAGGACGGGCGATGTTCGGCATGTCTGCGATCTTCGCCCAGCTCGACCGAGAGCAGATCGTGGCGAAGACCGTTGCGGGTCAGCGCGCGAAGGGGCGAAATGGGCAGTGGCCCGGAGGCCAGCCGCCCTACGGATGGCAGCTTGAAGGCTCCAAGCGCGATGCACGACCGGTGCCCGAACCGCGGGAGCGGGATGTGCTGGCAACCGCATACGAGTTGCTTGTCAAGAAGCGCCTCACAGCGGGTCAGGTGTCCGACCGTTTGAATGACATGGGCCTCACGCCGCGGAAGGCTGGACGCTGGAACCCCGAGGTTCTTCGCCGCGTTCTCGCGAACCCCGTCATGCACACCGGCAAGGTCATGTGGGGTGCACCCGAATCCGGGTCGATGTACAAGCGAAGCCACCACACGAAGCTCGACCGCAATGGCAAGCCAGTCTACGGCGATCCGATCGAACTGCAGCTTCCCGAACCTCCCTTCACGCTCCAACAGCACAACGCAGTCATCCGCGCGCTTACCCACCGAAGCACCCGCGGAATGTCGGCAGCGCCGAAGACCCAGATGCTCTCGACGCGTCTCGTGGGTGAGTGTGGCGCGCACTACATCGGCGTGAGCATCGCGGCGAAGGACTACGACGTGTACCGCTGCTCCGGTCGGAAGCACATCAAGGGGGCCGACAAGTGCCGGTGCAAGCAGGTGCAGTCGCAAGCGATCGACGCTCGGGTGTGGGCTGAGGTGGTGAAGCTGCTGGGCGACCCAGCCCGGCTCGAAGCGATGGCTCGTCAGTGGCTGGAAGTTCCCGAGCAGAGCGACGACCTGACCGAGCGCGCAGTGGCCGGGATCGAGAAGGACATCGCCAAGCTGGAGCGCGGCCGTTCCAACGCGAGCCGAGAGCTGCTGCTGGCCGACAACCCTGAGCCGCTCCGCGAGGCGCTCGCGGACATCGAGCGAGAGCTTGACGAGTTGAAAAATCGGCGAGCCGCATACGCCGCTCTGCAAGCCTCGGCGACCGATAAGGCGCAGAAGCTCACTGACCTGGCGCGACTCGCTGAGAGGGCCAAGGGAATGCTGGAGAGCATGCCCGCCGACCAGCGCCGGGAGGTCATCGAAATCCTGGACATCCGCGTGGCGATGTTCGGTGGCATCAGCGGCTCGGAGCCTGAGTCCATCCGCATCACGGGCCAGATCGACCCGCGTCTGTTCGACGATGGCTCTGCCAGCAACTCCGCAGAGGATGTGGGTCCCCGACCCAGTTCTCCGACCTCGGGAAACCAAGACACGGGGCACCCTCGTCCCCAGTCGTCTGGTTACTCGGTTCAGGGAAACCCGAGCGCAGGGGAGGATCGTGGTCATCGCGTACTCCGCCGTGGTCGCGCCGCCCTCCTCGCGGACCAGCCTCAGCAGGAGGTGCCCACCGCCGCCGTCAACGGTGCCGACGGCGACGCGGCCGACGCTGACGCCGACGCACTCGCCGCTGCCACCCCTCCGGTTGCCGGCTCGCCCCGGTGCGATCGCGCTCGTTCTGCTCATCATCGGACTCCCCTCTCGAGCCGCGCGGTGCGGCTCTCCTCCATGGTCGTCGGGGGGCGACGGCGGCGGAGCGGCGGCGAGGAATCAGTGGAGAAGTCAGGTGAGGAAGCCGCTTGTGGAGAAGAGGAGAGCCAGCACCACCGGCACCACGCCGAGCAGGAGGAACGCCGGAAGCACGCACACGGCCAGCGGGACCATCAGGCGCACGCCGAGGCGCGCCGCATCGGCCCGCGCCCGGGCTCGCGCCGTACGCCGTTCGCGGCGGGCGGCGGAGCGGAGCAGCTCGCCGGCGGGGGCGCCGGCCCGTTCCGCGATCCGGAGCACCCGCTCGACCGCCGGGCCGTCCGTGTGCGACGCCCGCAGGCGTCCGAGCACGTCGGCTGCGAGGCGACGGGATGCGGACACCGAGAGCCCCGCATCGAGCCCGATGGCGACGAGGTCGTGCAGCTCTCCCGGCAGCCGGGTCTCGTGCGCGGCACGACGGATCAGCGCCCGCGTCCACAGCCGCCCGGCGAGCGTCAGCCCCGCGCCCAGCAGCAGGACCGCCGCACCGAGCGGCGAGCGCGTGAGCGCGGACGGCACGTCGACGCCGAGCGCGACGGCCAGTGCGACGCCGACGAGAGGCAGCCAGCCGACGATGCGCGCGGTCGAGCGCGGACCGCTCAGCGCGACCTCCACCTCTCGAACGGCATCGGCCCGGTCGTGCAAGGCGGATGCGGCGCCGTGCAGCGAGGGCGCGAGCGCGGCGCCGGCCTCGGTCGCCGCCAGCCACACCGCGGCGAGGGGGACGAGCGCCCGCGCGTCGGGTCCGCGGGCCGCCGCGAGCGCCGTGGTCGGCGGCGTCCCATCGACGAGACGGGCCGCCAGGCGCCGCAGGGCAGGCAGCTCCGCCTCTTCCAGCACCAGCTCCCATGCGGAGGCGGGACCGACCCCGGCATCGAGCAGGGCCGCCAGCCCCTCCGCCGCGTCCGCCAGCGCGTCAGCCGCTGCGGCGCGCGCTGCGAGGCCGTCGCGGAAGGTCTCCGGCCGGCGCACCCTCATGGGC
>NZ_JBPGXM010000003.1:0-76413 GCF_056755495.1 Leifsonia sp. KNZ12-8B | reverse complement strand
AGATGTGTATAAGAGACAGGCCTCGAGCCCGCTGGAGGCTGCCGCCGGACCCCGTGTGTGGAGAGGCCGGCACGACGCAGACCGACGGCAGCCGCCGGCACGAGCTCACGGCTGGCCGAGCTGCACCGCCACCGCCCCGACCTTGTCCGTCTGCTGCTGCCAGCCCGTCCCCGTCGGCGCCTGCAACGATCCGTCCGCCGTGAGCACGAGGTAGCGCGAGAGCCCGCCGGCGCCGACGATGGTGCGGCCGCCTCCCGGCCCCGTCGTCGCCGTCTGCTCGCCGCCGATCGTCTGCTCCAGGATGCTCGTCGCGTCGCCGTTCGTGGCGTTGAGGACGGCGACGGTGAGCTCCCCCGTCCAGGCGACCGATCGCGGCGTGCCGGCGCCGACCGCGAGCTCCACCGGCTCGGTGACCTGCGTCGGGAGGCCGCCGGAGCCGCGCACGATCCCCGTCGCCACGAGGCTCGGCCCGGACGGCGTCGTCAGCAGGGCGACGAGCCGGGTGCCGTCGCGCGACACGGCGAGCGCCTGGATCGCGGTCGCGCCTCCCCAGTCCGTCTTGACAGTGTGGCCCTCGCCGTCGGCGCCGGCCACCTGCAGCGCGGCCGGTGCGGCGGACGGGACCGACCAGACGAAGCCCTCGGTGTCGATGGCGGGCGCGACGAGCCCCTGCCGGGCATCCACCCGGACGGGATCGCCGCTGCGGCGCACGAGGTAGGCAGCCCCGTGGGAGAGCACCGCCGCCTGGTCGCGCGACGGGGTCAACGCGACGGACGTCGGCTGCAGCGCCACCACCTTGTCGCTCAGGCCCGAGAGCGGCGTGACGCCGGAGCCGCTCAGCAGACCGAACTCGTCGCCGCGGTACACGATGGCGTGCGAGTCGACCGGCGGACTCTGGATCGGCACCGCGTTGTCGCTCGGCGGCGGGATCTGCTCCTGGTTGCCCTCGATCGAGAGCTGCACCGCCGGCGCCAGCGCACCGAGGCTCCGCTCGAGCTGGAGCTGCATGCGCTGGAGCTGAACCGTGTCCGCCTGCGCCGCCTCCGCACTGAGATCGACCCTCGCGACTCCGCCGGTCGTCGTCACCGAGGGCACGGCGAGCTCGGTGCCCTTCGGGAAGGCGGAGATCACGGCACCGGTCAGCCATTTCACGGGCCCGGCGAGGACCGCACTGGCCACGCGGGTGGCCGCGGTCGCCACCCGCGCAGGGAACCAGCGGGCGTCCGGCACGAGGTAGGTGTAGTCCGGGCTGTAGAAGTAGAGCGTCTGCTGCGTGTACACGGCACGGAAGGTGGGGTCGTCGATCACGACCCCGTCCGGCGCCACCGCGATGCGCCACTCCCCGTCCTCCTTGGCCAGCTCGTAGCGCAGCCCGACCGGACTGGTGCTGGTGACCGGGTGGTACGCGCCGACGGCGTCGACGTTGGCGACCGGGGTGACCTCCACGCTCCACTGGTTGCCCACGTGGTCGAAGGTGCGGTTGCGGCCGTCGTCGACGGTGACCGACTCGTCGGGGTTCCAGGAGGCCGCGGTCGACGAGGTGAGGTACTCGCGGGCGATGCCGAAGTTGTTCTTCGGGCTGGAGGCGGCGTCGATGAAGCCCTGCACGATCCGCTGCGGCGTCGCTCCCTTCTCGGGCGGCGACGGGTTGAAGTCGAGGTCGAGCTGGTCGTTCACCTCGGCGACCGGCCCGCCCTGGCGCACCGGGCCGGAGTCCGGGATGCTCGCGCACGCGGCGAGCACGAGCAGCAGGGCGGCGGCGACAGCGGCGATCCCGGTCCGCGCTGCACGCTTCGTGCGGGAGCGGCCCATCCTGACGCGCATCATGCGTGAGCCTCGCTCTCGGACGAGCGCGGCGCCGGCTCGCCCGCGTCGGCGGGAGGCAGCGGCAGCGGCGACGACGTGATCTCACGCCCGGTGACGCGCGGCAGGGTCAGGCGGAAGCAGGACCCCTGGCCCGGCGCGGACCACACCTGAAGCCAGCCCGAGTGGAGCGTCGCATCCTCCAGCGAGATCGCGAGCCCGAGGCCGGTGCCGCCGAGCGTGCGCTTGCGCGAGGGGTCCGCACGCCAGAACCGGTCGAAGACGTGGTTGACGTCCTGCGGGCTCATCCCGATCCCGTAGTCGCGCACGGCGAGCGCGACGGCCGTCTCGTTGCTGTCGATGGTGACGACGACCGGCGCGCCCTCGCCGTGCTCGATCGCGTTGCCGACGAGGTTCCGCACGATGCGGCGGATGCGGCGGGGGTCCATCCCGACGTCGAAGTAGCCGCCGGGCGCGTCGAGCCGCAGCTCGCAGCCGTTCTGCTCGGCGACCGGCCGCAGCTCGTCGATGACGTCCTCGGCGAGCCGCACCAGGTTGGTGGGCTCCGGGTCGAGCACCACCGAGCCCGCGTCGTACCTGCTGATCTCGAGCAGGTCGGAGAGGAGGCGGTCGAAGCGCTCGATCTGCGTGTGCAGCAGCTCGGCCGTGCGCTCGGTGGCGGGCGGGAACGACGACCGCTGGTCGTAGATCACGTCGCCGGCGAGCCGGATCGTGGTGAGCGGCGTCCGCAGCTCGTGCGACACGTCCGAGACGAAGCGCTGCTGCAGCTGCGACAGCGTCGCGAGCTGGTTGATCTGGCTCTGGAGGCTGTCGGCCATCCCGTTGAACGAGCGCGCGAGCGAGGCGAACACGTCCTCCCCCTTCTCCGGGATGCGCACCGCGAGGTCGCCGGCGGCGAGCCGCTCGCTGGTCTGCGCCGCGACGCGGATCGGCTCCACGACGAACCGCACGATGACCCAGGTGATCGCGCCGATCAGGAGGATCAGCGCGAGGCCCGCGAGCAGCAGCGTGTTCTGCACGAAGAGCAGCGTGTTCTCGGAGTCGCGCAGGTTGTAGCCCACGTACAGCTCGTAGCGCCCGTACGACGGCAGGTTCAGCTGGGTGCCGACGACGATGCCCGGGTCCGTGGCGTCGCCGCCCGCCGGGAGCGCGACGGACTGGTAGAACTGCTTGTTCCCGCCGTTCTGCACCTGCTCGCGGAGGCTGTCCGAGATCACCGGGTTGAGCGCGGGGCTGCCGCGGTCCGGCGGGGCCAGCACGGTCGTGTCCTGCCCCGGCACGCGATACGCGGCGACGAGCCGGCTGGAGGTGGAGGCCTGGACCGACTGGAGGGCGGTGTTCAGGAGGTTCTTGCCGCTGTCCGCCGACGACACATCGGAGGCGTTGAGCGTCGACTGCGCGGACGTCGTCGCCCGGCTGGAGTCGCGCAGCGCCTCGTCCAGCCGCGACTGGTAGAGGTCGTTGCTGATGCTGAGCGCCATGTAGACGCCGGTGACGAGGATCGCGATGCCCGTCAGCGCGAGCGTGATCGTGATCGTCCGCAGCTGGAGCGACCGCCGCCATAGGCGCGACACCCGGGACGGCGCCTGCCGCCACCACTCCCGGTCGGGCCAGCGGAAGCGCATGGGAGGCCTCCCGTCAGGTCGCCGCGCCGGCGCGGTAGCCGACCCCGCGCACGGTCATGACGATCTTCGGGTTGTCCGGATCCTGCTCGACCTTGGCGCGCAGACGCTGGACGTGCACGTTCACGAGCCGGGTGTCGGCCTTGTAGTGGTAGCCCCACACCTGCTCCAGCAGCATCTCGCGGGTGAAGACCTGCTGCGGCTTGGAGGCGAGCGCGAGCAGGAGGTCGAACTCCAGCGGGGTGAGCGCGATGCGGGTCTCGCCGCGCCGGACCTCGTGCGCCGCCACGTCGACGACGAGGTCGCCGACGCGGAGCTGCTCGGTGGGAGGCGCTGCCGGCGCCGGGCGCAGCCGCGTACGGATGCGCGCGACCAGCTCCTTCGGGTTGAACGGCTTCACCATGTAGTCGTCGGCGCCCGACTCGAGCCCCTTCACCACGTCCGCGGTGTCGGACTTGGCGGTCAGCATGATGATCGGGGTACCGGACTCGGCGCGGATGCGGCTGCACACCTCGATGCCGTCGAGGCCGGGCAGCATGAGGTCGAGCAGGACGAGGTCGGGCTTGGCCGAGCGGAAGGTGTCGACCGCCTGGGCGCCGTCCTCGCAGAAGACCGGGTCGAAGCCCTCGGTGCGCAGCACGATGCCGATCATCTCGGCGAGCGCGGTGTCGTCGTCGACCACCAGGATTCGGCTTGTCATGTCCCTGAAGTTCTCCTGAACCCCTCTCGGGCGGCCGGCGGCCGCAGAAGCAACGGGTCCAGCGTAGTCGAGTCGCCTGCGCCCGCCCCGAAGGCGGGCCGGGTGAGGGCTGTGCGGCGGCCGCGTGCGTGCTGTGGGTCTGCGTGCCCGGGTCTGCGTGCCCGGTTCCTGTGGAGAGCGCTGGCCCCTGTGGATGGCACAGTGCGGCCGTCCCTTCTGTGCCAGCATGGGAGCGGACACGACGGGCGGGGACGAAAGGGCACGGCGTGAGCGATCAAGACGACCGGTCGGCGGCGGGGCGGCAGGAGGCCGGGCAGCAGCCGGGGCAGCCTCCGCGACCGCGGTACGGCGAGTATGCGCCGGGGTATCAGCCGCCGCAGGGCGGGCCGTCGGCGCAGCCTCCGTACGGGCAGCAGCCCCCGCCTCCGTACGCGCAGCAGGTCCCGTACGGGCAGCAGGTCCCGTACGGGCAGCAGCCCCCGCCTCCCTATGGGCAGCAGCCCGGGTGGCAGCAGCCCGGGTGGCAGCAGCCCGAGTGGCAGCAGCCCGCGTGGCAGCAGGGCGCACCCCAGGGCGGACCGCAGCCCGGCTGGGCGCCGCCGCCGAAGCCCGGGCTCGTCCCGCTGCGGCCGATGTCGTTCGGCACGCTGCTCGGCGCGCCGTTCGCGGCCCTGCGCCGCAACCCGAAGCTCACCGTGGGGAGCGCGCTGCTCATCCAGAGCATCCCGACGATCGTCGTGTCGGTCCTCCTCGCCGGCGCGATGTACGTCCTCGTCGACCGGGCCGTCAACGCCGACGCGGGCGACCGCGACACGCTGATGGCGGGCGCCGTCGGCGGTGCGATCGTGCTCGGGCTGCTCTCCATCGTCATCTCGACGGTGTCCGGCGCGATCCTCCAGGGCGTCATCGTCGGCGAGGTCGCGCGCGGCACCCTCGGCGAGAAGCTCACGTTCGGCGCCGTCTGGCGGCTGATCCGCGGGAGGCTGTGGGCGCTGATCGGGTACACCTTCCTGCTCGCGCTCGCCTGGCTGGTCGTGCTCGGGCTGGTCGTCGCGATCATCGTGGCGCTGGCCTCCCTCGGCGGGACGGCCGGCATCATCGGCGCGGTGCTCGTGGGGTTCCTCGGCGGGCTCGGCCTCATCGCGCTCGCGATCTGGATCAACACCAAGCTCGCGATGGTCCCCAGCGCGCTGGTGCTCGAGCGGCTCCCGTTCGGCGCGGCCATCGCGCGGTCGTGGCGGCTGACCTCCGGCTACTTCTGGAAGACCTTCGGCCTGATCGCGCTCGTCTTCGTCATCGTTTACGCCGTGACGCAGGTGATCGCGACCCCGTTCGCGCTGCTCGGCACGATGCTCGGCGGGATCTTCGCGCCGACCTCGCTCAGCTCGCCCGACGAGTCGTCCTTCACCCAGCTGTTCGTGAGCCAGCTCGGCGTCAATGTGCTCTCGAGCGTGGTCGGCGCGGTCGTGGGGGCGATCGGGAGCGTCATCCAGACGGCCGCGGTCTCCCTGCTCTACATCGACCTGCGGATGCGCAAGGAAGGGCTCGACCTGCAGCTGGTCCGCTTCGTGGAGGCGCGGCAGACCGGGCAGGAGCTGCCCGACCCGTACCTGCAGCCCGCCCCGGGAGCGGCCCCGGCCTCCGCCCCCGCCGGCTGGCCGGGCGGCTGAGCCGGTGGCGTTCGACGCTGTGCGCCTCGACGCGGTGCGCCTCGACATCCCGGTCGACCCGACCGCTCCGGAGGCGCAGGACTGGCTCCGCCAGGAGCTCGCCAAGCCCGAGTACCAGGCGGCCAAGCCTACCTGGTTCGACATCGCGTCCAAGGCGGTGCAGGACTGGATCGGGTCGCTGCTGAACGGCCCGACCGGCGACGCCGGTCCCGTGCTGCTCGCCGTCGTCGTCATCATCCTGCTCGGCCTCATCGTCGCCGCGTTCCTCATCTTCGGCCGCCCGCGGATCAACCGCCGCGCCGCCGACCGACGGGCCCTGTTCGGCGCCGACGACCTCCGCACGGCCGACGAGCTGCGACGGTCGGCCGCGACCGCCGCGGGCGCCCGCGACTGGGTGCTCGCGATCGAGGAGCAGTTCCGCGCCATCGCGGTCGCGCTCGACGAGCGCACGCTGGTGACGGTGACGCCGGGCACGACGGCCACGGACTTCGCGACCCGCGCGGCGGCCGTGGCGCCGGCCGAGCGTGAAAGCCTGCGGGAGGCCGCGCGCGCCTTCGACGACGTCCGGTACCTCGACCGTCCCGGCTCCGAGGCCGGGTATCAGCAGCTCGTGGCGCTCGACCAGCGCCTCCAGCAGCTCCGCCCGGCGATTCCGGCGGTGGTGTCGTGACGATCACCACGACGCGCGCCCGGTCCGCGCCGGCCCGATCCGCCAAGGTCGGGCAGACCGCCCGCCGAGCGGTCCCGTGGATCGTGCTCGGGGTGATCGCGCTCCTGATCGCCGGGCTCGGTCTGCTGCTCACCGGCGGCGGCTCCTCCTCCGGGGTCGTGCTCGACGCCGCCAACGCGGGGCCGGTCGGCGGCAAGGCCGTCGCGCAGGTGCTCCGAGGCCAGGGCGTCGACGTGCGTGCAGTCTCCACCCTCGCCGAGGCGGAGGCCGTGGCGGGCGACGCGACCGTCCTCGTCTACGACCCGGCCGGCAACCTGCCCTCCGACGGCTACCGGTCGCTGGCGGATGCGGCCGCCTCGCTGGTGGTGGTCGAGCCCGGCTTCCAGACCCTGCAGGAGATCGCCCCGGACGTCCGTGCGGCGGGTGCCCCGGAGGGCGCCTCCACAGCGGGGTGCGACCTCCCGGCCGCCCGGCGCGCCGAGCGCATCGACCCGCGGCCCACCGACACCACCGAGGACTCCGCCCTCCCCGGCACCTTCGACGCCGACGGCGGCGCCACCGCGTGCTTCACCGACGGCGGCGGGGGCGCGTCGCTCGTCGGCACGACCTACCGCGGCGCCGAACTGTCGCTGGTCGGCTCGGCCGCCCTGCTGATGAACGACGGCGTCGACCGCCAGGGCAACGCCGCCCTCGCCCTCGGCCTCCTCGGCGAGCACCGCACGCTGGTCTGGTACCTGCCGGGGCTCGTCGACCGGCCGGTCACCGGACCGGCCGACATCGCGGCGCTGACGCCCGGCTGGGTGACGCCCGTGCTCCTGCTCGGGGTGGTCGTCTTCGTCGCCGCCGCGGTATGGCGCGGCCGTCGGTTCGGACCGCTCGTCGTGGAGAACCTCCCGGTGGTCGTCAGGGCGGACGAGACGCGCGAGGGCCGCGCCCGGCTGTATCAACGGTCCTCCGCCCGGCTGCGGACGGCCGACGCGCTGCGGATCGGCTCGGTCGGACGGCTCGCGAGCCTCGCGGGCCTCCCCCGCATCGCGAGCGTGGACGAGGTCGTGCTCGCGGTCTCCGCGCTCACCGGCCGCGACCGGCAGGGCGTGCGCCGCATCCTGATCGACGACATCCCCGCGACCGATCGCGACCTCCTCGCGCTCTCCGACGCCCTCGCCGCGCTCGAACGCGACACCGCCGCGGCCGTGTCGCCCCTGCCCCCGACCGGAAGAATGGACTCATGACCGATCTCAGCACCGGAACCGACACCGCCGGCCCGACCGCGCCCGCCGACGCGGCCGCCCTGCGCCAGACCCTGGCGCAGGTCCGCACGGAGGTCGGCAAGGCCGTCGTCGGCCAGGACGGCGCCGTGACCGGCCTCATCATCGCGCTGCTGGCGCGCGGTCACGTGCTGCTGGAGGGCGTGCCCGGCGTGGCGAAGACGCTCCTGGTCCGCTCGCTCAGCCAGGCGCTCAGCCTCGACACCAAGCGCATCCAGTTCACGCCCGACCTCATGCCGGGCGATGTCACGGGCTCGCTCGTGTACGACGCGCAGACCGGCGGCTTCGTGTTCCGCGAGGGGCCGGTGTTCACCAACATCCTGCTCGCGGACGAGATCAACCGCACGCCGCCCAAGACGCAGTCCGCCCTGCTGGAGGCGATGGAGGAGCGCCAGGTCAGCGTCGACGGCGTGAGCCGCCGCCTCCCGGACCCCTTCATCGTGGCCGCGACCCAGAACCCGATCGAGTACGAGGGCACCTACGCCCTCCCCGAGGCGCAGCTCGACCGGTTCCTGCTCAAGCTGACCCTCGACGTGCCGGAGCGCGACTCCGAGGTGGAGGTGCTGCGCCGCCACGCCGCCGGCTTCAACCCGCGCGACCTCGCAGCGGCGGGCGTCACGCCGGTGCTCGGCGCCGCAGAGCTGCACGCGGCCCGCGCTGCCGCAGCCTCCGTCGGCGCCAACGCGGACGTGCTCGCGTACATCGTCGACCTGGCGCGGGCGACGCGGCAGAGCCCGTCGGTCCGCCTCGGGGTGAGCCCGCGCGGCACCACCGCCCTGCTCGCGACCGCGAAGGCGTGGGCCTGGCTCTCCGGCTACGAGTCGATCACGCCCGACCACGTGCAGGCGATGCTCGTCCCGGTCTGGCGGCACCGCCTCCAGCTGCGCCCGGAGGCCGAGCTCGAGGGCGTGGGGGCCGACGCGATCCTGCGCTCGATCCTGCAGCAGGTCCAGGTCCCGATCTAGGCCAGGCCGATGACCCTCTCCGGACGCTTCGTCGCCCTGCTCGCGCTGGGCGCGGTGCCCGTCGTGCTGTTCGGCGGCGAGGCGGGCGGCGCATACGCGGCGCTCGGCGCCTGGGTGCTGCTGTGCCTGCTGCTGGGGGCGCTCGACCTCTGGCTCGCCGCCTCCCCGCGCCGCATCGCGGTCGAGCGCACGGTCCCGTCCCGCGTCCGCCTGGGCACGGAGACGGTCGCCGAGCTGCTGCTGACGAACATCGGCGCGCGCCGGCTGCGCGGAACCGTCCGGGACGCGTGGGAGCCGTCGGCCGGGGCGGTCGCGACGCGGACAGCCGTGGACCTCCCCCCGGGCGAGCGGCGGCGGGTCACCACCACCCTGCGGCCGTGGCGCCGGGGCGAGCGGCGCGTGGAGCAAGTGACCATCCGGTCCTGGGGGCCGCTCCACCTCTGGGCCCGGCAGGCGACCCTCGTCGCGCCGGGCCGGCTGCGCGTGCTGCCGCCGTTCTCCTCCCGCAAGCACCTGCCGTCCCGGCTTGCGCGGCTGCGTGAGCTCGACGGCACGACCAGCGTGCAGCTGCGCGGGCAGGGCACCGAGTTCGACTCGCTGCGCGAATACGTGCGCGGCGACGACGTGCGCTCGATCGACTGGCGCGCGACGGCGCGGAGGCTCGATCCGGTCACCGGCCACGGTTCGCGTGTGATGGTCCGCACCTGGCGGCCGGAGCGGGACCGGCGCGTCGTCATCGTGGTCGACTCCGCCCGCACCTCCGCTGCGCGGGTGGGCGACGAGCCGCGCATCGACACGGCGTTCGAGGCGTCGCTGCTGCTCGCGGCCCTCGCCACGCGCGCCGGCGACCGCATCGACTTCCTCGCCTACGACCGGATGGTGCGCGGGCGCGTCAGCGGTGCGAGCGGCCCCGAGCTGCTCTCGCGCATGGTCGACCGCATGGCCACGATCGAGCCCGCGCTCATCGAGCTGGACTGGTCGGCGATCCCCGCGCAGGTGTCCGCCCTGACCAGCCGCCGCTCGCTCGTGGTGCTGCTGACCTCGATCGACGCGCCCGGCGCCTCCCGCAGGCTGCTCTCGGTGCTGCCGCAGCTGACCCGCAAGCACCTGGTCGTGGTCGCGAGCGTCACCGACCCCGCCCTCGCCGCCGTGCACGAGCGGCGCGACCGCGAGGAGGTCTACCGTGCGGCCGCCGCCGAGCGCGCGCTGCTGGACGTCGCCCGCGTCACCGCCGCGGTGCAGCGACTGGGCGCGGAGGTCGTGACCGGGTCGCCCGCGGAGCTCCCGCCGGCGCTGGCCGACCGGTACCTCGCGCTCAAGGCGGCGGGGCGGCTGTAGGGCGGCTGCAGGAACGGAGGTGGTTCGCCGCGACACGCCGCCTCCTGGCTGAAAGCGGAGGTGGTGGGCCGCGGAGTCGGCGGCAGGCACCTCCGTTTTCGGCAGACCGGGGCGGGGCCCGTCAGCCGGCCACGACGCGGCGCGACCCGGCCTCGAACTCGGTGAGGTCGCCGGTCTCCCCCGCCCGGACCGCGCGCCGGCCGAGCACGAGCATGTAGGTCAGGAAGGCGGCGAGCGCCAGCGCGCCGATCGTGATCTTCAGCCACACCGGCAGCGGCGACGGCGTCACGAAGCCCTCGATCAGCCCGGAGACGAAGAGGCTGAGCGCGCAGCCGACGGCCACGGTGAACAGGGCGCGGCCGTCCTCGGCGAGCGCCTGCGTGCGGGTGCGCGCGCCCGGCGCGATCCAGGCCCAGAAGATGCGGAGGCCCGCAGCGGCCGCCACGAAGACGCTCGTCAGCTCCAGCAGCCCGTGCGGGAGGATGTACGAGAACATCACGTCGCCGCGCCCGTAGGCGAACATCACGCCCGCTGCGGTGCCGACCCCGACCGCGTTCTGGATGAGCACGTACGGCACCCACGCTCCGGTGATCCCGAACGCGATGCACTGCGCTGCGATCCACGCGTTGTTCGTCCACACCTGCCCGGCGAACGACGACGCCGGGTTGTTGGAGTAGTAGTCGATGAAGTCGTGCTCGACGTACCGCCGGAGGTTCGCGTCGCTGCCGAGGTTGCGGAGCACGTCCGGGTTCCCGGTGATCCACACGGCGTACAGGGTCGCGACGACGATGGTCGCGACGGCCACGGCCAGCACGATCCAGCGGATGCGGTACAGCGCGGCGGGCAGCTGCAGCACGAAGAAGCGGGGCAGCTGCGACAGGAGGTTGGCGCTCGTCCCCGTGAAGCGCAGCCGTGCCGACGCGAGCGACAGCGAGAGCCGGTCGCCGACGGCGGTGGAGCCGGCGCTCGTCTGGATGGCCGAGAGATCGGCCGCGCCCGACTGGTAGAGGTCGATCAGCTCGTCGGCGTCGCGCCCATCGAGGCGACGCTGCTTCGCCAACCGGGCCAGCCTGTCCCAGTCGGCGCTGCGGGAGGCCGTGAACGCGTCGAGATCCATCTGCTTGAATGATAGCCATGACGGCAGCGACGGACGCCTCCTCCGCTCCGGCCGAGCGCGAGCTGCTGACCGGCGAGGCCGTCGCGCTCGATGTCCGCCCGGCGAGCTACCTGCTCCGCGCCGCCGGGACCATCATCGACTGGCTGGTCTCTCTGCTCGTCATGGTCGGCTGCCTGCTGCTGCTCGTGGCGACCGGCGGCGGGCTCGACGACGCGCTGGTGCGCGCGCTCGTCATCCTCATCCTGGTGTTCGGGATGGTGATCCTGCCGACGACCGTCGAGCTCACGAGCCGGGGGCGGTCGCTGGGCAAGCTCGCCGTCGGAGCGCGGATCGTGCGCGACGACGGCGGCGCGATCGGCTTCCGGCACGCGTTCATCCGGGCGCTGGCCGGGGTACTCGAGATCTTCATGACGTTCGGCGGCATCGCGGCGCTGACCGGCCTCCTGAGCGCGCGGTCCAAGCGGCTGGGCGATCTGATGGCGGGCACCTACAGCCAACTGGAGCGGGTGCCGAAGGCGCGCCCGCTCGACCTGTACCTCGCGCCGCAGCTGGCGGGGTGGGCGCAGACGGCGGACGTGGCGCGCCTCCCGGACCGCCTCTCCCGTCGCATCGCGCAGTTCGTGCGTCAGGCGCCGCAGCTCACCCCGGCCGCGCGGGCGGGGCTGAGCACGGAGCTGGCGCGGGAGGCGTCGGCCTACGTGTCGCCGCTGCCGCCGGTGGACGCCGAGACGTTCCTGGTCGGCGTCGCCGTGCTGCGGCGCGGGCGCGACACGCGTGCGCTCCAGCTGGAGCACGACCGCCTCGACCGCCTCACCCCGGTGCTCGACGCGCTCCCGCACGGGTTCCCCGACCGCTGACCCCCTGCACGATGTGCGCCGAATCGCGGTTCTACGCATCCCAAACCCGACATTCGGCGCAAATCGCGGTTATGCCCGGGCCATAACCGACATTCGGCGCAAATCCTGCCGCGGGAGGGGCGGGACGGACGGACCGGGGCGCGGCTCAGTCGTGCAGGATGCGCTGGAAGAGCACGTGGTCCTGCCAGCGACCCGCGATCTGCAGGTACGCGGGGGCGACCCCGATCCGCTCGAAGCCCGCGCGGGCCAGTACCGACTGCGAGGCGTGGTTGGCCAGCAGCGTCGCCGCCTGGATGCGGTGCAGGCCGAAGTCGTCCCGCGCCGCCTCGATCACCGCAGCGAGCGCCGCGGAGGCCAGTCCGCGCCCGGTGTGGGCGCGGTCCAGCCAGTAGCCGACCATCGACGACTGGAACGGCCCGCGCACGATGTCGCTGAGGTCGATCGCGCCGGCGATCTCGTCGCCGTCGACCAGCACCAGCGGCAGCGCCGTGCCGAGCGCCCGCAGCGCCAGCCGTTCGCGGGCGCGCTCGCGCTGCCCCGCCTCGGTGTAGAACTCCTCGGGCCGCGTCGGATCCCACGGTGCGAGGTGCGCCCGGTTGCGGGCGTAGGCCGCCGCGAGCGCCGCGGCGTCGTCTTCGCGCCGCAGGCGCAGCGTGATGCCGCCGGGCAGCTCCCGGTCCTGGAAGTCGAGCTCCATCCCCCGCGTCCCGTCAGTACCGGTAGTGGTCGACCTTGTACGGGCCCTCGACCGGGACCCCGATGTACGCGGCCTGCTCATCGGTCAGGGTGGTGAGCTCGACGCCGAGGGCGGCGAGGTGGAGGCGCGCGACCTTCTCGTCGAGCCGCTTCGGCAGCACGTACACACCGATCGGGTAGTTCTCGCGCGACACGTAGAGCTCCAGCTGCGCGAGCACCTGGTTCGCGAACGAGTTGCTCATCACGAAGCTCGGGTGACCCGTGGCGTTGCCGAGGTTCATCAGGCGGCCCTCGGAGAGGATGAGGATGCTGCGGCCGGTGGGCAGCCTCCACTCGTGCACCTGCGGCTTGATCTCGACCTTCTCGGCGCCGGGCAGCGCCTCCAGCGACGCCATGTCGATCTCGTTGTCGAAGTGGCCGACGTTGGCGACGATCGCGAGGTGCTTGAGGCCCAGGAGGTGCTCGAGCGTCACGACGTTGACGTTGCCGGTCCCCGTGATGAGGATGTCGACCTGGTCGATCACGGACTCGAGCCGCGCGACCTGGTAGCCGTCCATCGCCGCCTGGAGTGCGTTGATCGGGTCGACCTCGCTGACGATGACGCGGGCGCCCTGGCCGCGCAGCGCCTCCGCCGCGCCCTTGCCGACGTCGCCGTAGCCGGCGACGAACGCCACCTTGCCGCCGATCAGCACGTCGGTGGCGCGGTTGAGGCCGTCCGGGAGGGAGTGGCGGATGCCGTACTTGTTGTCGAACTTGCTCTTGGTGACCGAGTCGTTGACGTTGATCGCGGGGAACAGCAGCTGCCCGGCCTTCGCCAGCTCGTAGAGGCGGTGGACGCCGGTGGTGGTCTCCTCGGTGACGCCGAGGATGCCGTCGGCGACCTTCGTCCAGCGATCGGGAGACTCGGCGAGGGAGGCGCGGAGCGCGGCGAGGATGACGCGGTACTCGTGGCTGTCGCCCGGAGCGTCGTCCGGCACGGCGCCCGCGAGCTCGAACTCCCGGCCCTTGTGCACGAGGAGGGTGGCGTCGCCGCCGTCGTCGAGGATGAGGTTCGGGCCGGTCCAGTCCGCGCCGGCCGCCTCGGCCTCGGCGGTCCAGTCGAAGATCTGCTGGGTGCACCACCAGTACTCCTCCAGCGTCTCGCCCTTCCAGGCGAAGACCGGGACGCCGGCGGGCGCCTCCGGCGTGCCGGTCGGTCCGACCGCGACGGCGGCCGCGGCCTCGTCCTGCGTGGAGAAGATGTTGCAGCTGGCCCAGCGCACCTGCGCGCCGAGCACGACGAGCGTCTCGATGAGCACCGCGGTCTGCACGGTCATGTGGAGGGAGCCGGCGATGCGCGCGCCGGCCAGCGGCTGCGACGGGCCGAACTCCTCGCGGAGGGCCATCAGGCCAGGCATCTCGTTCTCGGCGAGGCGGAGCTGGTGGCGGCCGGCCTCGGCGAGCGAGAGGTCGGCGACGCGGTACGGAAGGGCGCCGGTCAGCGGCGTGGCGGAGCTGGAAGCGGGCATGGTCCCATTGTCGCATCCATGCTCCTGCACGCCGGCCGGATGACGGACGGCGGGAGGTTCAGGCGCGGATGAGCGCGAGCACCTCGTCGCGGATGGCCGCCATGGTCGCCTCGTCCTGCGCCTCGACGTTGAGCCGGAGCAGCGGCTCGGTGTTGGAGGGGCGGACCGAGAACCACCAGAACGGGTCGTCCTGGCCGACGGTGCCGGTGACGGTGAGGCCGTCGAGCTCGTCGAACTCCGCGCGTCCGGCGAACGCCTCGACCACGCGCGTGTACGCCGCGGGCACGTCGTCGACGGTGGAGTTGATCTCGCCCGACATCGCGTACGGCGTGTAGCGGGCGGCGAGGGCGGAGAGGGGCTCGTCCTGGTGGCCGAAGTCGGCGAGCACGTGCATGGCGGCGAGCATGCCGTTGTCGGCGCTCCAGAAGTCGCGGAAGTAGTAGTGGGCGGAGTGCTCGCCGCCGAAGACCGCGCCCGACGAGCGCATGGCGTCCTTGATGAGGGTGTGACCGACGCGCGTTCGCAGCGGGATGGCGCCGGCGGCCTCGATGGTCTCCGGGACGATGTTCGACGTGATCAGGTTGTGGATCACCGTGATCTCGGCGTCGGGGTCCTCGGCCCGGGCGCGGGCGATCTCGCGCACCGCGACGATCGCGGCGACCGCGGACGGCGTGACCGCCCTCCCCTGCTCGTCGACGACGAAGCAGCGGTCGGCGTCGCCGTCGAACGCGAGGCCGAGGTCGGCGCCGTGCTCGACCACCGCGCGCTGGAGGTCGACCAGGTTCTTCGGCTCCAGGGGGTTGGCCTCGTGGTTCGGGAACGAGCCGTCGAGCTCGAAGTACAGCGGGATGACGGTGATCGGCAGCGCAGGAAGCCCGGCCGCCTCGCCGAGGACCGCGGGGACGGTCAGCCCGCCCATCCCGTTGCCCGCGTCGACCACGACGGTCAGCGGTCGGATGCCGGACAGGTCGACCAGTGACCGCAGGTAGGCCGCGTAGTCCGCGAGCACATCCTGCTCGCGGAAGCCGCCCTGCCGCTCGACCGGCTGGATGCCGCCCTCGAGATAGTCGGCGGCGCGGTCGCGGACCCCGGCCAGCCCGGTGTCCATGCTGAGGCCCTGCGCGCCCGCGCGGGACAGCTTGATGCCGTTGTAGGTCGCCGGGTTGTGGCTGGCGGTGAACATCGCGGCCGGTGCGTCGAGGAAGCCGGACGCGAAATACGACTCGTCGGTGGAGCACAGGCCGATGGAGACCACGTCACCGCCGCGCGCCTGCACGCCGCGGGCGAAGGCCGCGGCGAAACCGGGCGACGAGTCGCGCATGTCGTGGCCGACGACGACGTCGCGGCCGGCGGCGCGCACCTCGTCGACGAACGCCGCCCCGACGGCCTCCACGATCTCCTCGGTGAGGCCCTCGCCGACCAGGCCCCGGATGTCGTACGCCTTGACGACGGCGTTCAGGCGGGAGCGGGCGGAGTCGTCAGCGTGCGCGTTCACGCCCCATAACCTACTTCACCGAAGACCTCGTGACGCACGATCTGCCAGCCCTGCGGAGCGGACAGCCGCTCGGCGTGGATGGCGCACAGGTCGTACGAGTGGGGCTCGTGCGAGAGGCTGAGGGGTCCGAGCACGGCCATCGAGTCCGCGTACACGTACGTCAGCGTCGCGACGGCGTCGCGCGGGCACGCGACGCGGGAACAGGGCCGGCTCAACATCCGGGCCAGACTACCGGAGCACCGCCGACGTAGGATGGCGACATGCCCCGCAACCGCCGCACCAGCAGTCAGCCGCCGGCCACGAGCCGCTGGCGGAGCCGCCACGGGCGCGGGGCGCGGGGGCCGGTCACCGGACCGCATCTGCCGATGCTGAACAACCGGATCGACTTCTTCGACATGACCATCGCCTCCACGGCGGACTACCTCAAGGGCGTCTGGCCGGACGAACTGGCCGACGTGCACTTCGAGGTCGCCGCGACGCCGCTCGGCAACTCCGGCTCGGACGGCGTCGACCGCTGGTCGGTCGACCACGCCCGGCGCCGGGTCGTGTTCTACCGGGTGCCCATCCAGCGACTCACCAAGCTGCACCGCGATGACGAGCAGCACCGGCGGATGTACATCGAGGGCTGCGTCTTCCGCGCCGTCGCGGAGCTGCTCGGCAAGGACCCGTGGGACCTGGCGCCGGACCGCTACCGCCACTTCTGAGCGCGGCGTTGACGCGTCAGCGCGGGTAGACGTCGATGGGCGCCGCGAGCGGCCCCGGCGGGTTCAGCGCGAACGAGCTCGCGACGCCGTCGCCGCTCATGCTGACGCTGCCGTAGACGCCGTCCGCCCCGTCCAGGGTGTAGCGGCCGGCGACGACGGCGAGGTTCGAGCCGCCCTCGGCGGGGACCGTGATCTTCTTGGCGGCGCCGTCCTGCGCGGTCATCGTGACCGTCGCGTCCGCCTCCGTCGGGTTGGCGAGGTGCAGGGTGGCGCGCTGGCCGTTCGGCGCGACGTAGATGGCCTTGTCGTCGAGAGGGCGGGACGCGGCGAACCAGGTGAAGTCACGGGCCTTCGTGCCGATGACGGAGGTCCGCACCGCCGCGACGACGGGGACGGAGGAGTTCACCGTCACGGTGAAGCTGCCGTCCTTCAGCCCGTCGAGCGGGATCTCGGCCACGTTCCCGGCCTTCACCGTCTGCGAATAGGAGTTGCCGGCCGCTGTCCCGTTCTCGCCGACGGCGCCGATCTGCACGTCGGCGTCGGCGTCGCCGGGGACCAGGATGCGGACCGTCGGGAAGTCGACGCCCACGCTCTCACCCGACTGCCCGGCGGTGACGGCGGCGAGATTCGCGATGCTGACGCCGGGGATGATCTGCTGCCGCTCCGGTGCCGCCGTCCCTCCGGTCAGCTCCACGCCGCGCGGCTGGATGCCCTGCTCGTAGCTCTGCTGGAGCGACGCGACGACCTCGCCGCCGCTGGTCCTCACGCGCACCACGGGGGCGGCCGCCGACGGCGCGAGACCGGCGAGCGGGACGACCTTCTGCGCCCCGGCCGGCACGACGATGCCCGTCGCGCCCGGGGCGTCCACGTGGCCCGTCTCCGCGTAGATGGTCAGGTCGACGCTCGCGTCCACCGAGGTCGGGTTGGCCAGCAGCACGAGGCTGGTCTGCCCGAGCGCGGTGGAGCCTCCCACCAGCCAGGTGTCGGCCGACGGCTCGGCGCACGCGGCCGCGGCGAGACCGGCCAGATCCTCGGTCTGCGCGGTCTGCGCCTGAGCGGCGGCGAACAGCGGCGGGGTGGTCGCGCCCTGGGGTGTGGCCGTGGTGAGCAGCTGCGGGGCCTCCGCGGCGCCCGCGCTGTCGGCGTCTGGCGTGAGGCTGCTGGTCTGGATGTCGGGCCCGTCGGTCGCGGCGGCGACGGTCGGCTCCCCCAGCGACGTCGGCCGTGTCGCCTCGCCGGCGTCGGCCGCAAGGGCCAGGATCGGCCCGGGGCAGACCCGCTGCTGATCGGCGGGCACCGGGCGCACGGTCTGCTGCGGCGCGCCGATGGCGACGACGGGCAGCGGCAGGAGGCTTGCGCCGGCGACCACGGCGACGGCGACCGCCGCGCCGACCAGGCCGCCCGCGGTGCGGATGCCGATTCGCGTCAGCATTCTGCGGTCAGCCACGGTCGCCTCCCTCGGTCACACGGCGGGGTCGGATGATGGTCTCCTCCAGTCCGTCCTCGAGCGTCGTCGGCGTGCTCGGGGTGGTGGCCCACTCCGGACGCAGGCGCTCGAAGGTGGCGCGGTCGATGGTCTCGTCGGGGTCCGACGCGGGGGCGGACTCGGCGGGCTCGGGCTGCGGCGCTGGCGCGGGCGCGAGACCCTGCTCGGGCTCGTGGCCCTGCTCGGGCTCGGCGGGGAGGCCCTCCTCGTCGGCCGCCTCGACCGACGCCTCGTCCTCGGGCTCCGCGTCCCACTCGTTCAGGCTCTCGTCCGCGATCGGGGTCTCGCCCGTGGGCGGCGCGTCGAGCGCGTCATCCGGTTCGACCGCGCCGAGCTCCTCGACCGGCTCGTCGGCGTCGAGGTCGTCGGCGTCGCGGTGGTCGATATCGCGGTCGCCGAGGTCGCGGTCGCCGAGGTCGCGGTCGTCCGTGCTGTGCTCGCGCTCGCCCGCAGCGGCGCCGTCCACGCCCGCGGCATCCGAGTCGCCGGAATCGGTCCTCTCGGCGCCGGCCTCGTCGGCACCCGCCTCGTCGGCATCGGCCGTCTCGGCATCCGAGCCCGCCTCGGCGGCGCCGCCCGCGGCAGCCGCACCGCGCCGGCGGCTCGGGCGGCGGGTCGGACGGCGGCCGGTCAGCTCTGCGACGCGGTCCGCCGAGCGGGTGGTGGGGATCGCCATCAGCAGCGTCGCGCCGATGACGATGCCCTGCACCAGCAGCACGATGAGGCGCCACATCCCTCCGGCGTCGGCCGGGATGCGGGCCGCCTCCGGCACGGCGGACGTGCCGCGGTCGAACGCCCAGAGCTGGCCCGTCGCCGTCGTGCCGACCGGCGCGAGCAGCGCGTTCGCGTCGAGGGCGACGGCGGCGCGGGAGCGCACAGCGCCGGCCGCCGTCGTCTCGGCCGGTGCTGTGCCGGCGGCGTCGTCCACGCCCGTCGCCGAGGGGGCGAGCAGCACGAAGTCGATGCCGAGGTCCGAGAGCTCGGTGGAGGCGTCGTAGCCGCTGCGCGACGCCAGGTTGCCCGCCAGGGTGGCCAGGGCGCGCTGCTCGTCGGTGAGGGTCCGCTGCGTCGAGCTGAGGGTGGTCTGCGCGTCGAGGGTCTCGCCCGACCCGCGGACGATCTCCGCCGCGAGCCCTCCCCCGGGCTGCGCGGTCAGCCGGAGCGTGCCGGTGCGCGGCTGGGTGGAGGCCTTCGCCCCGACCACCGCGGGCATCGTGCGGCCGTCGCTGCCCGCGACGTCGGCCGTGTCGTTGTGCTGCGCGATCGCGGAGGGCACAGCGACCACCGCGAGCGCCACGAGCGCGACCCAGGCGGGATAGACCGCGGCGCGGCCGAGGGCCGACAGGGCCAGCACGGCGGCGCCGGCGAGGCCCAGCCAGTAGAGGCTCAGGCCGCTGCCGGGCCAGATCGCGACGACCGTCCCTCCCGTGCTCGCGAGCTGGAGTTGCAGGGCGGCCACCGCGGTGACGAAGCCGGTGAGCGCGACGACGAGCGCCACGATCGCGCGGACGGTGCCGCGCAGGAAGAGGGCGAGCAGCGCGAGGACGCCGAGCGGCGCGAGCAGCAGCGGCACGGCGATCGTCGGCGCGAGCGCCGGGATGCCGAGCGCATCGGCCAGCGGCTGCCAGCCGCCCAGGGCGCCGTCGGGGAAGCCGAGCGCGAGCTGCCAGCCCGAGGTGTCGCGAGCGGCGACAGGGAGGCCGGGGTCGGCGAGCACGGACAGCCACGCCCCGCGCTGCGCCTGCTGCCAGACGAGCGGCGCGAACAGCACCACGGCCGGGACCGGGATGAAGGCGATGCGCGCCGCGCGGCGTCCGGCGAACGCGATCGTCGCGATCCAGGCGACGACGAGCGCGGGGATGAGGATGGGCGCGCACGCGACCGTGGCGGCTGCCAGCAGGGCGGTGACCGCGCTGGCGGTCCACGACCTCCTCGCGGTCAGCCCGGCGAAGAACAGCCACGGCAGCAGCACGTGTGCCAGGACGGCGGAGGGCCGCCCGCCCTGCAGCGCGACGAGCAGGGTCGGCGCGAGGGCGTAGGCGAGAGCGCCGAACGCACGCAGCATCGGCCGGACGGTCAGTCGCGCGGCCGCGAGCCAGGCGCCGAGGGCGGCGAGCGGGATGGCGAGCACGGTCAGCAGCACGAGCGACAGCGACGGCTGCCAGAAGGTCACGGTCCCGAGCACCGCGAGCACGGCGGAGAACGGGTCGGCGGCGCCGACGAAGCCGAGGCTCGCATCGCGCCAGCCGTAGCCGAGGTTCGCCCAGAGCTGGCCGACCGAGGTGTCGAGCGGCAGCATCCCACCGCCGCTCAGCGCCGGCGAGGTCAGCAGCGGGTAGAACATCACGGCGCCGATCACGAGCGCCGCGAGCACGGTCCAGCCGCCGCCCGCGCCGAAGAAGTCGAGGTCCTGGCGCTCGCCCTGCTGGCTCACCATCGCGGCCTCGCGCTTGAGCGCCCGCGAGCGCCGCACCTCGGAGAACGGGATGCGCAGCGGGGCGACGGCCGCCCAGCCGACGGTCCTGGCCCGGGCGAGGCGCCGGCGCGCGTTGCCGACCGCCATGCCGGAGAACGCGACCCGGAAGGCGGCGAGCAGCTCGCCTCCCATCGAGCCGGGCTCCTTGCGCAGGAGGCGCAGCAGCGCGCGCAGGATGCCGAGCGGAACCAGGCTCAGCCAGTGGAACGGCACCGCCCAGCCCGGCGCGTACGCGAGCCGCCGGTGCAGCTGCGCGGCGCGGCGCTCCTTGGCGAGCCGGCGCCGGACCGACCACTTGCGCGACAGGTTGGGCCCGGCGACGCCGTCGCCGCCGAGCGCGACGCGCGCCTGGGCGACCAGGGTCACGCGGTACCCGGCGAGCCGGGCGCGGGTGCAGAAGTCGAGACCGTCGTCGGCGGTCGGCAGGGCGGGGTCGAAGCCGTCGAGCTCCTCCCACAGCGACTGCCGCACGAGCATTCCGGCGCTCGAGACGGCGAGCACGTCGCTCAGGCCGTCGTGCTGGGCCTGGTCGAGCTCATTCTCGACCAGCGGCACGGACGCGCCGAACGGCGTCATCGTCTCGCCGAACTCGCGGATGAACGTGGGCTCGTCGGCGTCGACCAGCTTGGGGCCGACCACGGCGACGGAGGGTGAGACCTCGAGCGCCGCGAGCAGGGCCTCCAGGGCCTCCGGCTCGGGGGACGTGTCGTGGGCGAGCAGCCAGAGCAGCTGCTCGGAGCCGGGCACGGCCTGACCGGGTGCGGGGGAACCGGGCGCGGCGCCGACCGAACCGGCCGGAGCGGGGCCCGCCGGCGGCAGGATGCGGACGGCGGTCGCGACGGCCGCTCCGAAGGGCAGCTTCTCGGCGACCGAGAGCAGCTGGGTCGGGTTCGCGTCGGCCAGCAGGCGCGCGGCGTCGTCGCTCGTCGCGCAGTCGACGGCGATCACGGCATCCGGTCTCCGGGTCTGCGCTGCGATGGCGTCGAGAGTGCGCTGGAGGCGGGGGCCGCCGCTGTGGGCGACGACGATGGCGGTGACTCTCGGATACATCGCGAGTCAGCCTAAGTCGGGGTCGCGCCGATCCGGGTCTTGGTCCGGGCGCGGCGCGCAATCGGCCGGTTCAGCCGGCGCGCTTGCGGAGCTTGCGGCGCTCCCGCTCGGAGAGGCCGCCCCAGATGCCGAACCGCTCGTCGTTGGCGAGCGCGTACTCCAGGCACTGGGAGCGCACCTCGCACGAGGTGCAGATCCGCTTGGCGTCGCGGGTGGAGCCGCCCTTCTCGGGGAAGAACGCCTCCGGATCCGTCTGTGCGCACAGGGCGTCGGTCTGCCAGGCGAGCGGGTTGTCGTCGTCGACACCGGACCGGACCCCTGGCACCCCCAGCCGCACCGGGTCGATGAACCAGTCGTCGGGTACCCCGGAACGATATTCAGGAACGCTCATATCGGTTCTCCCCACCCATCGACTGCCGACACGCTAGAACGTGTCGCAATAATTACACCGTTGTCATTCGCGTGAGTCAAGTCGCGAATCGTAAAGGCTTAAGCGCCGGTCGAGAGTTTGCGACGCGCCGAGGGTCGGCAACAATCGCGACACGCCCGGCCGTTCTACCCCCGTGACAGCGGTGTCAGGACGCCGCCTGGCGTGCCTCCCAGGCGCTGGCGACCATCTGCTGGAGGGTGTGGCGCATCTTCCAGTCGAGGTCGCGGGCTGCGAGCTCTCCCGATGCCACGATCCTCGCCGGGTCGCCCGCGCGTCGAGGCCCCACTTCTGGGGTGAAGGCGATCCCGGTCACCTCGGCGACCGTCGCCATGATCTCGCCGACGCTCACGCCGTCGCCGCTGCCGAGGTTGTAGACCGGCTCGATCGGCTCCCGCGCGTCGAGCCGCTTGGCCGCCGCGACGTGCGAGACGGCCAGGTCGGCGACGTGGATGTAGTCGCGCACGCAGGTGCCGTCCGGCGTCGGGTAGTCCGTGCCGTTGATGCGCGGCGTGCGGCCGTCGGCGAGCGCGTCGAAGACGAGCGGGAACAGGTTGTGCGGGCTGGTGTCGCGCAGGCTCGGGTCTCCCGAGCCGACGACGTTGAAGTAGCGGAGGGAGGTGTGGCGCAGGCCGGCGGCGATCCCCTGGTCGCGCAGCAGCCACTCCCCGATCAGCTTGGACTCGCCGTACGGCGACTCCGGGCTCTTCGGCGTCGACTCGGTGACGATGTCGACGTCGGGCGTCCCGTACACCGCGGCCGAGGAGGAGAACACGATCGCGTCGACGCCCGCCTCCTGCATCGCCGCCAGGAGAACGGCGGTCGCGGTGACGTTCTGCTCGTACGTGTGCAGCGGCCGCTGCACCGAGACGCCCGCGTACTTGAAGCCCGCGACGTGGACGACGCCGCTGATCGGATTCTCGGCGAAGATCCGCTCCAGGAGCGGTCCGTCGAGGATGGTGCCGCGGTAGAACGGCACGCCCGCCGGGACGAACTCCTCGTGGCCGCTCGACAGGTCGTCCACGACGACGACGTCGATGCCCTCCTCGCGGAAGGCGCGCACCACGTGCGAGCCGATGTAGCCTGCTCCTCCGGTCACCAACCACGCCACGCCGGGTCCTCCTCCGTTCGGGGCCGCTGCCGTGCGGCCACGGAAACCCTATCGGGCGGATCAGACGAAGGCGGCCTCGCCCGTGATCGCGCGGCCGACGATCAGCGTGTTCATCTCGCGCGTGCCCTCGTACGAGTAGAGGGCCTCCGCATCGGCGAAGAAGCGGGCGACGTCGTACTCGATGACGATGCCGTTGCCGCCGAGGACCTCGCGGCAGCGGGCGACCGTCTCACGCATCCGCGCCGTGGCGAACGCCTTGGCGAGGGCCGAGTGCTCGTCGCGCTGCTCGCCCGCGTCGAGCATCTCGGAGACGCGGGTGCAGAGGGCGATGGACGCGGTGATGTCGCCGAGCGACTTCACCAGCAGATCCTGCACCAGCTGGTGCTTGGCGATCGGCTTGCCGAACTGCACGCGCTCCTTCGCGTAGCGCAGCGCGGCCTCGTACGCGCCGATGGCGACGCCGACGGCCGCCCACGCCACCTCGGCGCGGGTGAGGCGGAGCACGGCGGCGGTGTCGCGGAAGCTGTTCGCGTTCCGCAGCCGCAGCGCCTCGGGCACGCGCACGTCCTCCAGGGTGATGTCGGCGTTCTGCACCATGCGCAGCGACTGCTTGCCCTCGATCTTCGTGGCCGTGTAGCCGGGGGTGGAGGTCGGCACGATGAAGCCGAGGACCTGGCCGTCCTCGGCGTTCCTGGCCCAGATGACCGTGATGTCGCTGAAGGTGGCGTTGCCGATCCACCGCTTGGAGCCGTTGAGCACCCACTCGTCCCCGTCGCGCGTCGCGACGGTGCGCAGGCCCTGGGCGGAGTCGGAGCCCGACAGCGGCTCGGTGAGGCCGAACGCGCCGATCACCTCGCCGCTCGCGAGCTTGGGCAGCCACTCGGCCCGCTGCTCCGGCGAGCCGCAGACGCCGATGGCGCCGAGCGCCAGGCCGTTCTGCACGCCGACGTAGGTGCTCACCGACGCGTCGACCCGCGCGAGCTCCAGCGCCACCCAGCCGCGGAAGACGGCCGAGTTCTCGAACGGCGCGGTCTCGGGGAAGCCGAGGCCGATGGCTCCGGCGCGGTGCAGCACGTCGACGATCTGGTGCGGGAACTCCCCGCGCTCCCAGTACTTGTTGACGATCGGCTGGATCTCGGTCTCGATCGACGCCCGGAGCGAGGCGAGGAACTCCTTCTCGCGGTCCGTCAGCTTCGACGCGAAGCCGTAGAAGTCGCTGGCGAGGGTCTCGAAGGCCATGTCTGCTCCAGTGCATTCAGGGAATGAGGACGGGATCGCCAGCCTAGGGATGCCGCACGGCCGGGGCCAAGGCCGTTGGTAGTTTGGTCCAACCGGACGAAAGGGACAGCGAGAGATGTTTGTGCGCATCGGCAACACGCCGCGGGACTACGCCTGGGGGTCCACCACCGCGATCGCGGGACTGCTGGGGACCGAGCCGAGCGGCGGGCCGGAGGCGGAGCTCTGGCTGGGCGCGCACCCGGGCTCCCCGGCGCGCATCCTCGATCCCGCGCAGGCCGGCGGCGCCGAGCATCTGGCCGAGTGGGAGGTCACGGGAGGCTCGCTGCCCTACCTGCTGAAGGTCCTGGCCGCTGCGGGCCCCCTCTCGCTGCAGGCCCATCCCTCCCCCGAGCAGGCGCGCGCCGGCTTCGAGCGCGAGAACGCCGCGGGGCTCGCGCCCGACGCGCCGGAGCGCAACTACAAGGACCCGTTCCACAAGCCGGAGCTGATCTTCGCGCTCTCCGACCCGTTCGAGGCGCTGTGCGGGTTCCGCGACCCGCTCGAGAGCCGTGCGGCGTTCGAGGGCCTGGCCGAGGCCGTGACCGGCGACCACCGCGACCGCATCACGGCCTTCGCGGCCACGCTCGCCGGCGAGCCCGGCGCCGTACTGCGCGCGGCGACCGAGCGGCTGCTCGGCGGAGGCGAGGACGTTCCTCCGCTGGTCTCCGCCGTGGTCGCCGCCGCGACCGCCTCCGGGCCGGAGGACCGCGACGCCGACACCGTCCGCATGCTGTCGGCCGCCTTCCCCGGCGACCCCGGCATCGTGCTCGCCCTGCTCCTGAACCGCGCGACCCTCCGCCCCGGCCAGGTGCTCTACCTGCCGGCCGGCAACATCCACGCCTACCTGCGCGGACTCGGCATCGAGCTGATGGCGGCCTCGGACAACGTGCTGCGCGGCGGCCTCACGCCCAAGCGCATCGACGTGCCCGAGCTGGTGAGCGTGCTCGACTTCGCCCCCATCCGCGCCACGCCGCTGCAGCCGGAGGTCCCCGCGCCCGGGGTGCAGGTGTTCCGGCCCGACGTCCCCGACTTCGCCCTCACCCAGGCGATGGTCGGCGGCGAGGTCGCATCGGCCCCGCTCGCCCTGGCCGGCACCGCGATCGCGCTCTGCACCGACGGCGAGGTCGAGCTGACCGGGGCCGGCGGCTCCGTGCGGCTCGCCCGCGGCGAGGCGGCGGTCGTGACCGAGGACGAGGGCGCGCTCACCGTCTCCGGCGCCGGCACGGTGTTCGTCGCGACCCCCAACCGGCGCGGGCCGGGCGCGACCCCGTCGGATATCCTGCCGAGGTGACCACCCCGACGACCGCGCTCTCCGAGCGGGTGCGCGCCGTCCGGGACTCCGGCGGGACCGCGCTGACCGCCTTCGCCACGCTGCTGCTGTTCACCCTGTTCGCCGGCGAGTTCTGGCGCGACCTGATCAGCTGGCCGGGGTACTTCGTCCTCGCGGGCCTCCTGGCCGTCGCGAGCGTCGTGCTGCTCGTGCGCACCAGCCCGTCGTTCCGCTGGCGGCGCACCCCGAAGACCCTCGTGGCGTTCCTGGCGCTGGCGCTGGTCTCCATCGCGTGGTCCGCGTACCCGGGCTGGAGCGCGCTCGGCGTGCTGGCGCAGCTGGCCACGACCGCGGGCGCGGTGTTCCTCGCACTGTGCCTGACCTGGGAGGGGCTGCTGCGTGCGCTCGGCGGCGCCTTCCGCTGGATCCTCGGGCTGTCCCTGCTCTTCGAGCTGATCGTCGCCCTGTTCGTGCGGCAGCCGGTGCTGCCGCTGACGCCGCCGCAGCCCATCCCGTCCGGGAGGCTGCCGCAGGCGTTCTACTGGAGCCGCGACCTGCTCTTCCACGGCGGCCCGATCCAGGGCATCGTCGGCAACAGCAACCTGCTCGCCATGATCGCGCTGCTCGCGCTCATCGTCTTCGCCGTGCAGGCCGCCGATCGCACCGTCGGGCGCGGCGCCGGCATCGGCTGGCTGGTCGTCGCCGTGCTGACCCTCGCGCTCACCCGCTCCTCCACGGTCATCGTCGCCGGGCTGGTCACCGCCGTCGCGCTCGGCTTCGCGCTCTGGACCAGGCGGATCGGCCCCGACCGCCGGCGGCCGGTGTACCTCACGGCGGCGGCCCTGCTGGTCGCCGCGATCGTGCTCGTCTCGGTCTTCGCCTCCCGCATCCCCGCCCTGTTCGGCAAGAGTGAGGATCTCACCGGACGGCTCGACATCTGGGAGAACGTGATCGGGCTCGCGCAGCAGCGGCCCGTGGCGGGCTGGGGCTGGATCAGCTACTGGGTGCCGTGGACGCCTCCCTTCGACGGCCTCGCCGTCCGCAACGGCGTCGAATACCTGCAGGCGCACAACGCCTGGCTCGACGTCTGGCTGCAGCTCGGCTGGATCGGGCTCGTCGTCTTCGTGCTGCTCGTGCTCGGCACCCTGTGGCGGTCGTGGTTCACCGCGGTCGACCGGCCACGGCTCACCGCGGCCGACGACCAGCCGTACACCGCGCTGACACTGCTGCCGCTGCTCGTGCTCGCCGCCCTGCTCGCGCAGAGCTTCGCCGAGAGCCGGCTGCTGCTCGAGGGCGGGTGGGCGCTGCTCGTGCTGCTCGCCGTCAAGACCAAGCAGGCAGCCCCGTAGGATTCCAGGTATGGAGTCGTCCCGCCGAACCATGGTCCCCGCCGCGGTGACCGAGTTCCTCGGATCGGCCCGGTTCAACTCGGCCCTCGCCCTCGTCGCCGTCGGCGTCGGCTTCTCGACCCACGCCATCCGTGCGCTCGTCGGCTGGCCGGGCCTGATCGGCGCCCTCGCCGTGCTCGTCGTGCTCGCCGCCTTCTCGTTCGCCGCGCAGTGGAAGCTGATCGAGTGGCACGGCCTGCTGCCGATCTCGGCCCTCCTCTTCGTCGGCTGGTGCGCGCTGACCCTGCTCTGGAGCCAGTACCAGTGGGCGACGCTCGCCGGGGTCATCTACCAGCTGATCTTCGCCTTCCTCGCCGTCTACATCGCACTCGTGCGCGACGCGATCCAGATCGTGCGGGTCGTCGGCGACGCGCTGCGGTTCCTGCTCACGGTGTCGCTGGGGCTGGAGGTGCTGAGCGGGCTGCTGCTCGACCTCCCGATCCGCTTCCTCGGCATCCAGGGCAACATCGCGCTGGGCGGCCCGATCCAGGGTCTGTTCGGCAGCCGCAACCAGCTCAGCATCGTCGCGCTGATCGCGTTCGTCACCTTCCTGGTCGAGCTGCGCACCCGGTCCGTGCGGCCGCCCGTGGCCGCCTTCTCGATCACGCTCGCCGCGCTCTGCATCCTGCTCGCCCACTCCCCCGTCATCGCGGCCGTGTCGGTGGTGGTCGGCCTCGCGACGCTCGCCCTCTATCTGCTGCGCAAGGTGCCTGCGCACCAGCGCACGTACTGGCAGTGGGGGCTCGCGACGCTCACGGTCGCCGTGCTGGTGATCGCGTACATCTACCGCACGCGCGTCATCGACCTGCTCAACGCGCGCGCCGACTTCCAGGTGCGCTACAAGCTCTGGATCCAGATCTGGGAGCTGATCCCGGTCAATCAGACCGTCGGCTGGGGCTGGGTGGGCGCCTGGCCGACCGAGCTCTACCCGTTCACCGCGATCCAGGCCGCGACGGGCGTCTTCCACCCGAACGGGCTCAACGCCTACCTCGACGTGTACCTGCAGACCGGCATCATCGGCGTGCTGCTGTTCGTCGCGCTGATCGCGCTGGCGTTCAGCCGGTCGTGGCTGCTCGCCTCCAACCGCCGCAGCGTGGTCTACGCGTGGGCGCCGCTGGTGCTCGTCGCGCTGCTCGTGACGAGCGTCTTCGAGAGCTCGATCCTGGTGGAGTCCGGGTGGATGCTGCTCGTGATCTGCACGGTCAAGGCGTCGCAGGGGATGAGCTGGCGGCTCCGGCTGCCGCATCGCGAGACGGTCTGAGCGTCCGCAGCCCGAGCAGGTGCACGACCAGGCCGACGGCCGGGCCGGCGGCGAGCGCGACCGCCGCGCGCACGGGCAGCTCCAGCGGCACGAACAGCACCGCGAGCGTGATCGCGGACGCGACGACCCAGCCCGCCGCGTAGAGGCCGTGGGCGTCCCGCGCCAGGACGGCCGAACCGCTGACGAACAGTGCGCCGATCAGCCCGGACGACGCGATCAGCGCCGCGAGCACGCCCGCGCTGAGGTCGAACTGGTCGCCGAAGACGAACCGCATCACCGGCTCGCCCCACAGCAGCGCGGCCGCGCACAGCACCACGATGACGGCGGCGATCCCGCCGAGCAGCAGCGTGACCGTGCGGGCGACCTGTGCCGGGTGGTGGGCGAAGCGGCTCACCAGGAAGCTGGACAGGGCCGTCAGCGGCACGAGGATAGGCGCCCTGGTGAGCGTGACCGCCAGCACCAGGGAGCCGAGCTCGGCGTGATTCTGCGGGCCGGAGAAGAACGAGAGCACCAGCGGGAAGCCGTTGATCAGCACCGCGGTTGCCGACGCGGCCAGCATGGTGCGACCGGTGTTGGCCAGCAGCGCGCCGACGCCGAAGGCCACGCGTGCGTTCTGCAGGATGCGGCGCGGCGCGCTGAGGAACACCACGACGAGGGCCAGCGGGAACGGGAGGATGACGGCGGTCGCCAGCAGCACGAGGTCGTGCGAGAACGTCAGCACGCCGACCACGCCCACGACGCGCAGGATGCCGTCGAGCGCGACGATCCCGGCGAGCTGCCGCCACATCCCGGAGCCGGCGAAGACGCCGGAGGCCGCCGCGACCAGGCAGTTGAACGCGGAGCCGACCGCGACGAACCACGACAGGCCCTGGTTGGCCTCCCCCAGGCTCGGCGCCGCCCAGAGCAGGCTGGTGAGCATCACGACGACGACCACGGCCACGGCCAGGAGCGTGGCGAAACCGAGCAGGGAGGTGCGCACGCGCTCGCCCCTGCCCTCAGCGGCGGCCACCTGGGTCGCCGCCGTCGCGCGCGTCGCCTCCTGCTGCAGGCCGAACAGGATGCCGACCACGAGGAACAGCGCCGACCAGAACACCGAGAACACGCCGTACCCGGCCGCGCCGACCTCGGTGTAGACCCGCCACGTCACGACGTAGCCGGCGAGTCCGGCGATCACCGTCGCGCCGAGGATCAGCACCACGGAGTTGCGGGCCGATCGCGGCCCCTCCGCCGCCGTCTCGACGTCGGGGGTCGGCTCGTTGAGCGGCTCGTACGCGGTGATGGGGGGCCTCCGAGGGGCGCATGGAAGGATGGACGACGCCGGGCGACCGCACGGCAGCCCCACCCTATGACGAAAGTCCGAGCACGAAGGTCAGCGCAGTGACGATCGACATCATGATGCCGTTCTACGGCGACCCGCGGCTGTTCCGCGACGCCGTGGAGAGCGTGCTGGCGCAGACCGACCCCGACTGGCGGCTCGTCGTCATCGACGACGTCTACCCCGACACCGAGCCCGGCCGCTGGGTCTCCGGGCTCGGCGACGACCGGATCGAGTACGTGCGCAACGAGGTCAACCTCGGCGTGAGCGGCAACTTCTCCAAAGCGGTCGACCTCGTCCGCTCCGAGCACTTCGTGCTGATGGGCTGCGACGACCTGCTCGAACCCGGCTACGTGGAGGCGGTGCGCGCGGCGATCGCGCAGCACCCGCACGCCTCGTACCTGCAGCCGGGGGTGACGGTGATCGCCGACGACGGCACGCCGTCCCTCCCGCTCGCCGACCGGGTCAAGGGCTGGTACGCGCCGACCGTCCACGCCCCGGTCGAGCTGACCGGGGAGCGGCTCGCGGTCAGCCTGCTGCGCGGCAACTGGACCTACTTCCCGTCGATCTGCTGGACGACGGAGGCGGTCCGCCGGCACGGCTTCGACCCGGACTTCGACGTGGTGCTCGACCTCGCGCTGCAGCTCGACATCGCGCTCGACGGCGGCACGCTCGTCGTCCTGCCGGAGCGGCTGTTCCGCTACCGCAGGCACGCGGCCAGCGTCTCGTCGTTCACGGCGAGCGACGGCACGCGCTTCGACGAGGAGCGCGCCTTCTTCCTCGCCGTGAAGCAGCGGCTGCGGCAGCGCGGCTGGCGCCGGGCGGCCAGGGTCGCCGGCGCGCACTGGTCGTCGCGGCTCAACGCCGCCACCAAGCTCCCCGGGGCGCTCGCGAAGCGCGACGGCGCCGGCACCCGGGCGCTCACCCGGCATCTGTTCCGCGGCTGGTGAGCGCGTCGCGGACGGGCCCGGCGCGCCCTCCGTTCAGGGGGCCGTGCGAGAATGGTCGACCGACGGAGCCCGTCCCCCCGCCCGCCGCCCCCGATCTAGTACCGTGACTGCCATGCCCTTCTCTCTCTCCGACACGCTCGTCGTGATGCCGGCCTTCAACGAGGAGGAGTCGGTCGCCGCCGTCGTGGCGGAGGTCGAGGCGAAGCTGCCCGGCATCACCGTGCTCGTCGTCGACGACGGCTCGCTCGACCGCACGGCCGAGGTCGCCAGGGCGGCCGGTGCACAGGTCGCCTCCATGCCGTTCAACATGGGCGTCGGCGGGGCGATGCGACTGGGCTTCCAGTACGCGAAGGAGAACGGCTTCCCCGTCGTCGTGCAGATCGACGCGGACGGCCAGCACGACCCCGACGGCGTCCCGAGCCTCCTCGCCGCCCTCGACGAGGCCGACCTCGTGATCGGCGCGCGCTTCTCTGGCCAGGGCGACTACGAGGTGAAGGGCCCGCGCCGCTGGGCGATGGCCGTGCTGTCGCGCGTGCTCAGCCGGGTCGTGCAGTCGCCGCTCAAGGACACGACCAGCGGCTTCAAGGCCAACGGGCCGAAGGCGGTCGCTCTGTTCGCCCATTCGTTCCCCGCCGAGTACCTCGGCGACACCGTGGAGGCGCTCGTGATCGCCGCACGCGCCGGCCTGACGGTCACCCAGGTGCCGGTGACGATGCGCCCGCGCGCGGCCGGTCAGCCCTCGCACAACCCGATCAAGGCCGCCGTGTACCTCGCCAGGGCCTTCGTCGCCCTGCTCGTGGCGCTGATGCGGCCCCGGACGGCCCTCAAGGAGACGGCGACCGCCTGATGTCCATCACCAGCTACATCTTCGGCATCCTCGCCGCACTGCTCACGCTCGGCGTCGTCATCGAGATGCTCCGCCGCGGCCGCATGCGCGAGCGGCACGCGATCTGGTGGATCGTCGCCGGATCGCTGGCCCTCCTGGTCGGCGTCTTCCCCGTGATCCTCGACTGGCTCGCCGGCCTGATCGGCGTCGGCGCCCCGGTCAACCTCGTGTTCTTCGTCAGCATCGCCGTGCTGTTCCTGGTCTGCATCCAGCACAGCTCCGAGCTGACGACCCTCGAGAGCAAGTCGCGCACCCTCGCCGAGCGCAGCGCCCTGCAGGACCTGCGCATCTCGCAGCTCGAGGAGCGGGTGGCGCAGCTCACCCGCGAGAAGGAGTAGTCCGCGTGCCAGGGGCCGTGCGCCCCTTCCTCACGGTGTGGGCGCTGCTGGCGGTGCTCTCCGTCTGCTGGGCGTTCGCGACCCCGATCAGCGCCTCCCCCGACGAGCCCGCCCACCTGGTGCGCGCGGCCAGCGTGGCGCGCGGCGAGTGGGTGGGCACGCCCTCCCCCGACGGTCATCTCGTCGACGTGCCCGGCTACGTCGCCCGCACGCAGCAGACGACCTGCTTCGCCTTCCACCCCGAGCTGACCGCCGACTGCCCGGCCGCCGCGGGCGCGCCGCGCGACGACGACACGACGACGGCCGCGACCACCGCCGGGCTCTACAACCCCGTGTTCTACCTCGCGGTGGGCTGGCCGTCGCTCCTCCTCCACGACGATGCCGGCATCTACGCCATGCGCGTGGTCGGCGCGCTGCTGACCTCGCTGTTCGCGGCGCTGGCCTTCGCGGTGCTGTGGAGGCTGCCCCAGCGTTCCGCGACCGTCCTCGGCTTCGCCGTCGCGACGACGCCGGCCCTCCTGTTCCTGGGCGGATCGGTCAACCCCAACGGCCTGGAGGCGACCGCCACGCTCGCCGTCTTCGCCGCGATGCTCGCCGCGGTGCTCGATCCCGACCCCCGTCGCCTGCCCGCGCGTGCGGCCCTGGTCGCGGTCGCCGGAGCCGTCGCGGTCAACACGCGCGGCCTGTCGCCGCTGTGGGTGCTGCTCGCCATCGCGCTCCCGCTCCTCCTCGCCGGCCGCGAACGGCTCGCCGCTCTGTTCCGCCGCCGCAGCACCTGGATCGCCGCCGGCGTCGTCGTGCTCGCGACGATCGCCGCCGTGGGCTGGACGCTGGGCAGCAACTCCCTCCTCAACTCCGTCGAGAACCCGGAGTCGACGCCGCAGAGCTACCCCGGCACCGGCACGAACCCGTTGAGCGGCTTCTGGGTGACGCTGGTGCGCACCGTCGAGTACGCGCACGGCGTCGTCGGCCTGTTCGGCTGGCTCGACACGCCCGCCCCGCCCGAGGTGTTCTTCGTGTGGGCCGCGCTGGTCGGCGCTCTGCTGCTCGTGGCGTTCACGGTTCTGCGCGGCCGGCGCCTCGTGTTCGCCGGCGTGCTGCTGGGGCTGTTCGTCGTCCTCCCGCCCGTGCTGCAGGCCGCGTACATCACCGGTGGCGGCATCATCTGGCAGGGCCGCTATGCCATGCCGCTGTTCCTGTGCCTGATCGTCGGGCTCACGGTGGTGCTCGGCGAAGCGCTCCGGCCCGAGGTCACGGCGTCGTGGTGGCGGCGGCTGACCGTCGTCGTGGTCGTCGCCATCGCCGCATCGCAGTTCTATGCGTTCGAGAACACGCTGCGCCGGTACGCCGTCGGCGAGGACGGCTCGCTCAAGGTGTTCCTCCTCGGCTCGCCGCCGTGGAGCCCGCCGGGCGGCACCCTCCTGTGGCTCCTGCTCGCCGCGGCGACCGCCGCCGCGGGCGCGTGGCTGGCGATCCGGGCGCTGCGGACGGAGACGGCCGAGGAGCCAGCACTGGGCGATGGCCCGGCGGTGAGCGCCGACACAATCGGCGCCTGAACACGCGAATCACAAGCATTTTCTCCACGGCCCACTAGGGTTGCGGCTATGCACGACGTTTGTGCCCGCTGTGAGCGCGGGACGAGCTCCCTGACGCCCGCCTCCCCACGGCCCCTCCGGTGACCGCCGCCGACGAGCTGGCGACCCCGCTGGCCGCCCCCGTCTCCTCCGGCGTCCCCGCGCCCGCCGCCGGGCCGCGCCGGGCCGTCGCGCTCGTGCCGCGCCCGCGCCGCCCGCTGCGTGCCTTCCTCGCCGCGTGGGCCGTGCTCGCGCTGCTCTCCGCGCTCTGGGCGTGGGCCACGCCGCCCTCCGCCGTTCCGGACGAGCCCGCGCACATCGTCCGCGCCGCGAGCGTGGTCCGCGGCGAGCTGTTCGGCGAGCCGTCCAAGGACGGCCACATCGTCGCCGTCCCGCGCTATGTCGCGGATGCGCACCGCCTCACCTGTTCCGCCTTCCATCCCGAGCTCCCCGCCGGCTGCCCGCTGCCCGGCGGCACCCCCGACGAGACGGTGCTCGCGCCCACGACGGCCGGGCTCTACAACCCGCTGTACTACGCGCTCGTCGGCTGGCCCACGCTGATCGCGCACGACGCCTCCGGGATCGTCGGGATGCGCCTGGTGAGCGCGCTGCTGTCGTCGCTGTTCGCCGCGCTTGCGTTCGCCGTCGTGTGGACCATGCGCTCGCGCCGGCTGCCGCTGCTCGCGTTCGCGGTCGCCGTGACCCCGATGCTGCTCTTCCTCTCCGGCGCCGTGAACCCGAACGCCGTCGAGTCGACCGCCACCCTCGCGGTGTTCTGCGGGATGCTCGCGATCGTCCTCTCCCCCGACCCGTCCCGGCTTGCCGGTCGCGCGGCCATCGTCGCCGTGGCGGCGGTGGTCGCCGTCAACGCCCGCGGCCTGTCCCCGCTCTGGGTGCTGGTTGCCCTCGCCGTGCCGCTGCTGCTGGCGTCCCGCCGCACGCTGCTGGCACTGTTCCGGCGCCCGGCCGTGCTCGTCACGGCCGCCATCGTCGGCGCGGGGACGCTCGCGGCGGTCGCCTGGACCCTCGCCACCAACTCGCTCGCCAACGCCATCGCGCATCCGGAGGAGGCGCAGGCGTTCCCGGGTGTCGGCTCCCCGCCGCTCACGGGCTTCTCGAACGTGCTCGTCGACACCGTCGACTACGGGCACGGTCTGATCGGCCTGTTCGGCTGGCTCGACACGCCCGCACCCAGCATCGTGCTCTACGGCTGGGGCATCGCGGTCGGCGCCCTCGCCGTCGGCGCGCTGCTCGTGCTCCGCGGCCGGCGCCTCGCCGTCGCGATCGCGCTCATCGCCGCGTTCCTGCTGCTGCCGCCGCTCGTGCAGGCCGCGTACATCCACGGCGGCGGGATGATCTGGCAGGGCCGCTACGCCCTCCCGCTCTTCCTGTGCCTGGTCATCGGCCTGGCGGCGCTGCTGGCCGAGCACCCGTTCGCCGCCGGCACCGCGTGGCAGCGGCTGCGGGTGCTCGTGCTCGCCGGCGCCGCGGCCGGGCAGCTGTGGGCCTTCGCCGCGGCGCTGCGCCGCTACGCGGTCGGCTCGGCCGGCTCGCTGCGGACGTTCCTGTTCGGCGACCCCGCCTGGGCGCCCGTGGGCGGCGTGCTGGCGGTCCTGGTCCTGACCGCTGCGACGCTCGCGATCGCCGCGGTGCTGTTACTGCGCGCGACGGGCCGGGAGGCGGATGCGGTGGTCATCACCGCCCCGGTCACACCGGCTGCAGCAGGTCGCGCAGCACGTCGAGCCATCCCCGGCTAGCCAGCAGCGGGTACTCGCCCGCGAGCGCCAGCCGGAGCACCGGGACGGCGCGGCGCAGCCGGTTCTGCGGCAGCGCGGCCCGTGCCTCCTCGAAGGCCGCCTTGCGCTCGGCGAGGGCGCGGTACTCGGTCGGCACGTCGTCGGCCGTCGCCAGCCGCTCCGCCAGCAGCCGCGACCGCACGGCCAGCTGCCGGTTGCGGTCGCCGCGGCGGCCGAGCACGCGCGACACCTTGTGCCGCAGCGTCGGGTCGCCGGCGCCGATCTGGTTCTCGTCGTGCCGCCGGTAGCGGGTGAGCGGCCGCTCGCTGAGGTCGAGGCGCTCGCGCGCCGCCGCCTGGACCGCCAGCCACTCGTCGTGCACCCACTCCGGCGGGAGCGGGAGGGCGATCTCCAGCAGCCCGCGATCGATCATCGCCGTCGCGCCGGTCACCAGGTTGCGGCGGACGAACGCCTCGAACGCCCGGCCCGAGTGCACCGCGGCGCGCTCGGCGTCGCTGACCTCCAGGACGCCGAACAGCGTCCCTCCCACCGGCATCCCGGCGTCGTCGATGAGCACGGCGTCGGTGTGCAGCAGGGCCAGGCCCGGGCGGGAGGCGAAGAAGGCGGCGAAGCGCTCGAGCTTGTCGGCCTCCCACTCGTCGTCCTGGTCGCTCAGCGCGATGAGGTCGCCGGTGCACGCGAGCAGCGCCTGCTCGAAGTTGCGGGTCACGCCGAGCGGCTCGGCGTTGCGCAGCACGACCAGCTCGGGCGTCGGGGCGCCGCTCGCGCGGTGCGCCCGCACCTCCTCCTCGACGATCGACAGGGTGGCGTCGGTCGAGCCGTCGTCCGAGACGACGAGCTGCGTCGCCGGCAGCGTCTGGGCCAGGATGCTCGCGAGCTGGCGCCGCACGAACCGGGCGCCGTTGTAGGTGCAGAGGGCGACCGAGATCGCCGGGAGGGCGGTCACCGCCGCCCCAGCCTGCTCCGCACCTTCTTGGCGACGACGGCCGGGCCGCCGTTGCGCATGTAGTGGAAGAACAGGCCGACATCGTGCCGGAGGCCGTGCTTCTTGCGCCGGGTCGTCGCGCGCCTCACGGGCTGGCCGGTGCCGACGACGCCGCGGGCGACGAGGTCGGCCGCGTGCCGTGGGTCGGCGACGAAGTCGACCAGCGGGCGCAGCACGACGCTCCAGAAGTAGCGCTGCCGCACCCGGGCGACGTTGCGCTTGGCCGCCGCGATGAACTTCTCGTCGTAGAGCACCTTCTCGAGCGCCGCCGTGAGCGCCGCAACGTCGCCGGACGGGACCACGACACCGAGCTTCTCCTCCTCGACCAGCTGGGCGAAGTGGTCGCCCTCGGTGACCACCATCGGCAGCCCGGCCCAGAGGTAGTCGAGGATGCGGGTGCGGAACGAGAACGTGGTCTCGACATGCGAGAAGTGCGTGGAGACGCCGGCGTCGGCCTCGGTGAGGTAGTTCTGCCGGTCGGCGTAGTCGACCCACGAGCTGTTGAAGAACACCGAGCGGTCCAGCACGCCCAGGTCGCGCGCGAGCTGCCGCGACTCCGCGACGATCCCCATCTCGGGCACGCCGGGGTGCGGGTGCTTCGTGCCCTGGAAGAACAGCCGGACGTCGTCGTGCGTCTCCGACAGCCGGGCGACGGCCTCGATCAGCGACTTCGGGTCGAACCAGTTGTAGAGGCCGCCGCTCCACAGCAGCAGCTTGTCGGTCTCCGCGATCCCGGGCAGCACGCCCTTGAGCACCGCGCGCTCGTGCGCGGGCGGGGTCTCGGACAGGCCGAACGGCACGACGTCGATCAGCCGGTCGAGGTCGGGGTCGTCGGCGTAGTTGGCCGGGTTGATCCTGCCGAGCGCGGCCAGCTGGCCGAGGTAGAAGTGCCGCTGCCGCTCGGAGGCGCACAGGAAGAAGTCGCCCCGCTCCAGCTGCTCGTTGAGCACGTCGGTGGCGTCGCCCACCTGCTTGTTCCACTGCTCGCGGCCGAGCTCCCTGCCCTGCTCGAGCTGCTCCAGGTGCATCGGGTCGTAGACGTCGGCGACGATGATCTTGGAGGTCGTGCGGAGGCTGTCGAACAGCGCCATCGCGAGGCCCTGGAACACGATCACGTCGGCCTCGCGCTCGTACGGCCGCATGGCGCGGTCGTCGCCGGGACGCACGTGCACGACGTCGAACGGGGCGGAGACCGGCTCGACGCCCGCGAGCGAGACGAGGGTGACGAGGTTGTCCTCGGCGAGCGCCTCCGCCATGCTCCAGGCGCGGATCGCGGGCCCGGCCATCTTGGCGCCGATCGGGTCGCCGGTGACGATGAGCACGCGGGTCACGGCGGGGCTCTCCGTGACCGGGAACGCGGTGGCGAGCTTGTCGTAGCCCTCGAGGTAGTGCTCGTCGGTGTACGAGGGGGCGTCCGTCTCGCCGAACAGGGACCAGATGCGGGCGTCGGTCACGACGCGGGTCGACTGGATGCGTTCGCGCTCCTCGACGAGGCCGGGCAGGTTCTCGACGAACTGGTCGATCGCGTAGACCGCGGCGACCGTCTCCTTCGAGATCTCGGCGGTGGGGTCGTTGGAGGCGCCCTTCCGCAGGTCGTACTCGGTGGAGTCGAGACCGCCCTTCGCGACGCCGCGGCGCACGGTGAGGGCGAGGGTGGCGGGCAGGGCGACGGCGAGCGCCTCCTCCCCCAGGTTCTTGTACTGGGTGAAGAGGGCGTTGCGCTCGAGGAGGTAGCTCTCCTTGAAGGAGCCGAACGACGACATGGAGGCGTGGTGCTTGTGGTACGCAAGCGACGCGGGCTCGTACACGTAGCGGTGGCCGAGCAGGTTGAGGCGCCAGCCGAGGTCGACGTCCTCGAAGAACATGAAGTAGCGCTCGTCGAAGCCGCCCAGCTGCTCGTACACCGAGCGGCGGACGAACATGGCGGAGCCCGTTCCGAACAGCACGTCCTTCGGCACGTCGGGGGTGGTCGGCACCGGCTGCGCCGTCAGCGGCTTGTAGCCCTGGCCGAACCAGGTCATCGCCGACCCGATGTAGTCCACCTTCTCGCCGTCCCAGTCGAGCACCCGGCTGGCGACCGCACCGACGCGGTCGCTCGACTCGAACCGGGCGACGGCGGCCGAGACCCAGGCCGCGTCGGGCTTGGCGTCGTTGTTGAGGAACGCGATGTACTCGCCGGACGCGTTGCGCACGCCCAGGTTGCAGCCGCCCGCGAAGCCGAGGTTCTCCTTCGACTCCACCAGGACGACGTGCGGCGCCTCCCGGCGCAGGCGCTCCGCACTGTCGTCGCCGGAGGCGTTCTCGACGACGACGATCTCCAGCCGGTCGGCGGGCCAGTCGAGCCGGCCGAGGTGGTCGATGGCCGTCAGCGTGTCGTCGGTCCCGCGGAAGTTCACGAGGACGACAGAGACGACTCCGGGGCGCGTGGTGGGCATGCGGTCCTTTCGCGGGCGTGTCAGCAGGTCAGCCTACCAACCGGCTGCTGTGGAGGGCCCGGATCGTCAGGAGGCGATTGCTAAGCTGGCGCAGTCCCCCACCCCAACAGAGCACCGAGGTACCGCATGGAGACAGAGACCGCCGCCCCGGCCGAGCGCCGAGGACTCGCGGCCCGGCTGTTCTCGCGGGCCTCGATCGGTCCCGTCATCCTGATCATCGCCTCCCTGCTGGTGGGGATCGTGCACGTGCCGGGCCACAAGGGCGTCTCCCCCGTCGACGAGTACGTCTACATCGACTACTTCGCCAAGGTCTCGAGCCAGCTGGTCGTGCACCGCGGCGAGGAGACCGGCATCACCGCCAGGCAGGAGCTCGGCTGCCGCGGCCTCCGGCTGCTCCAGCCCGCCCCCGACGCACGCTGCGAGCTGACGAACGCCGAGAACGACTCGCTGTTCCCCTTCGACGGCGCGAGCTCGGCCTACATCTACACCCCGCTCTACTTCGGCATCACCCGCGTGCTGGCGCAGCCGCTGATCTGGGCGGGGGTCGGCCTGGTCGACGCCGGCCGGGCCGTCGGCGCGCTCTGGCTGGCCGCCGCCGCCCTGCTGCTCTACCTGGCGCTGCGCCGGTTCAAGGTGCACCCGGTCGCGGCGACGGGCATCGGGCTGCTGATGGTCGGCTCGCTGCCGGCCTACTGGTCCAACACGTACATCTCCACCGACGCGACGGCGTTGTTCGCCGGCGCCCTCATGCTCTACCTGGCCGCACGGGTGGACGATGGGCGCGGGAGGCTGTGGTTCGTCCTCGGGGCGGCGTTCGTCACCCTGCTCAAGGTGCAGAACCTCGCCGCGGTCGCCGCCGCCATCCTCTTCCTCGTGCTGCGCGCGGCCGTGCTCGCGTACCGCACCCGGTCCTCCCGGTCGGGCTGGATCGGCCGGACGTTCGCCGACCGCCGGGTGATCACCTCGATCGTCGCGCTCGCGGCCGCCTTCGCCGGCCAGCTGGTCTGGCTCGCCATCTCCAGCGCGATCGCGATCGGCCCGGCACCCGACATGGGCGTGAAGGTCCGGCCGCTCGGGCTGACGCAGATCATCCTGCAGTCCGGTCTGTTCCTCGACGGCGCGACGAAGGGCGTCGGCGACATCACCACCTTCCTGCGCGGGCCGGGGCTCATCTCCAACTACGCCGTCTCGTTCGTCGCCGTCGCCGGTGCGATCGGGCTGCTCATGGTCGCGCGCTGGGGCACCCGCCGCAACGCGCTCGCGGTCGCGACCTTCGTGGCGGCCGTCGTGTCGGCCCCGGTGCTCTCCGTGGTCACCTACGTGACCCTCGGCACCTACGTCGACCCGCCGCCCGCGCGCTACGGCATCTCGATGGTGCCGTTCTTCCTCGCCTGCGCCGCGCTGCTGCTGGCGAAGCGGCCATGGCCGCGCTGGATCATCGGCGGGCTCGGCGCGTTCGTCTTCATCGCCTCCCTCTTCATGCCGCAGGGCTGAGACGGCGGCGCAGATGACGGACGACATCGCGCCCACGCGCCGCCGGTTCCCCTGGCGGCTGTTCGCCGGGGTGTTCGCCGCCCTCTTCCTGCTCATCGGGGCGTGGTCGGTCGCCACCCCGATCTACGCCGTACCCGACGAGGCCTCGCACACGGTCCGCGCGACCGCGGCGGTCCGCGGACAACTCGTCGGCGACGGCTACTTCTTCGAGGCGCCCGGCTACCTCTACATCCCCGGCGCCGGAGCCTGCTTCGCCGGCCGCCCCGACCAGACGCCGTCGTGCGTGGGCGCGTCGCCCTACGACGGCGAGCTGCGCAGGACCTTCAGCACCGCCGGCACCAACAGTCCGGTGTACTACCTCTGGACCGGCCTGCCGTCGCTGGTGCTGAGCGGCGAGGCGGCCATCGTCGGGATGCGGCTGTTCTCGGCCGCGCTCGTCGCCGTGCTCCTCGCCGCGGCCGCCGTCCTCCTCCACGGGCTCCGGGCGCGCTGGGGTCTGCTCGTGCCGATCGCGGCCGTCACCCCTGAACTCGTGTTCCTGGGCGGCGCCATCAACCCGAACGCCGTCGAGGCCGCGTCGGCGGGCGCGCTGTTCGCGGCCCTCCTCGCCCTCGCGCGGGCGCGCCCGTCCGGCTGGCTGCTCGGCTTCGCCGCGACGACGGCCGTGGCGGCCGCCGCCTTCGTGACCGGAGGGCGCAGCCTCGGGATGCTGTGGGTGGTCGTCGCCGCCCTGGGGGTGATCGTGCTGCTGCGCCGCGCCGACTGGCGGGCGCTCGTGCGCCGCACCTCCACCTGGGTCGTGCTGGGCCTGCTCGCCGTGGTGTGCGGCGCACAGCTGTTCTGGTTCACCCGGCCGGGCAACGGCGTGCAGCCTCAGCCGCACCCGACAGCGGGGAGCCGGCTCACCGTCGCGCAGAACATGCTCGAGAACACGTTCGGCTACCTGCGCCAGCTGACCGGCCAGTTCGGCACGATGGACGTCCCGGCGCCGGAGGGAGTGCAGACGTTGTGGACCGCCCTGTTCCTCGCGCTCGTCGTCCTTCCGCTCGTGCTGGGCCGCGGCCGCGAGCGCTGGGTGGCCGCAGGATTCACCGCGGTCTGGGTCGTCGTCCCCGTGATCGTCCAGGTCGCGCTGTGGCGCGCGGTCGGCGACGTCTGGCAGGGCCGCTACATGCTGGCCGTGCTGCTGCTGACCGCCATCGCGGGAGGGCTGGCGCTCGACGCGCGCCCCCGCTCCGGTGCGCCGGCGACCTCCTCCGGCGTGGTCGCCGTGCTGCGCACCCTCCTGGTGCTGGTGGCGGTCGGCCACCTGGCGGCGTTCGTGTACACGCTGCGGCGCTACGCCGTGACGAACAGCTCGTGGGTCGACTTCCTGCTCCACCCGCAGTGGCAGCCCCCGGCGGGCACCGTCGGGCTCACGGCCGTCGTGGTGCTCGTGCTCGTCTGCGCCGTCGTCGCGGTGTGGCGGTCACTCCCGGCGCTGCTCGACGGGCCGTCCTGGCCGCCCGGCGGGCCGTCCGGCGCGCCGTCGGATCAGGGCGCCACCCAGGGCGGCGCCTCGGTCGGCAGCGCGTTCGACTCCGGGTCGCACAGGAAGTCGTAGATCCCGTCGAGGGCGGCGTCCCAGTCGGAGTGCGCCTCGTCGATCGTCGCCAGACCCGCCCGCTGGATGCGCTCGCGCGTCGCCGCGTCCCGCACCAGCTCGTCGAGGCCGGCCACGACCTCCTCGTAGGTCATCATCGTGGTGCGCGCGTTCTCGCCCGGCCGGAACAGCCAGCGGAACCACGGCGAGTCGGGCACGACCATCCCGACGCCGCTCGCCATCAGCTCGAGCGGCAGGTACGACGGGTGGCGCGAGATCTGCAGGGTGATGCCGATGTCGGTCTCCCGGTACAGCCGGCCGGTCGCCCGGTAGTCGAGCAGCCCCAGGTCGATGAAGTCGGCGCTCGGCGGGAGGTACTTGGCGCCCGCCGCGACGATCCGCACGCCGTCGCCGTAGCGGTGCTTGATCTCGCTGAGCGCCGCGAAGACCAGCTCCCAGCAGTTGCGGAAGTGGTCGCGCGCGTAGGCGAAGATGGTGACCGGCTCGCCCTCGGCGGGCGCGCGGCGTCCGTCCGGATGGAACAGCGCGCGGTCGACCGCGGGTGAGAACCACGTGGCCGTGCCGCCGTACCCTCCCGCATAGATGTCGTGCATGCTGCGGGTGTTGCAGATGCCGTACAGCCCCAGCCGGTACGTCTGCTCGGTCATCGCGAACATCGTGCTCGCCGGGTAGAACGACGGCTCGTAGTCCTGGATGAGGTAGAACTTGCGCGGCGTCCCCGGCGTCTTCGCCACGTCGCGGGCGGTGAGCCAGAAGGTCGCGATCGCGGCGTCGGCGGGCGGCACCTCGGCGAGCCCCTCGTCGGTGCCGTAGTAGTTGCCGACCTCCGAGCCGGCGAGGCCGGGGAACGCGGCGACGATGGCCGACTCGTAGAACTCGTTCGCCGGGTCGCCGTTGATGAGGAAGCGGTTGTGCACGCCGTGGTCGCGCGCGAGCTTGTCGGCCAGGCGCAGGGTCGTGTTGACGCCGCCGAAGAACGGCAGGTCGAAGCCGGGCAGCAGCCAGTTGATGGTGCGCACCTCGCGGCGGCCGGTTGTGGCCCGGTGTGACGCGACCACCGCATCCACCTCCTCCGCGGTGATGCTGGCGATCGGGAGCAGCGCGGTCGCGTCCTCGGAGATCGTCGACTGCTGCGCGGAGGAGCGGAAGGGGCGCCCGAGCCCCGCCATCGCGAGCTCCAGCGGGCTGGGGTCGTCGGCGGCGGCGAACCGCGGGATCTCGGTGAGCCGGCACAGGTTGGGCGAGCTGTACGGGTCTCCCCCGGCGAGCCACGGCTGGTACCGCCAGTAGCTCGCGAACGAGTCGGCGCGCGGCGCGTGCGCCCCGCGGGTCAGCGACTCGAAGTGGCGCACGGCGTCGAACGGGATGACGACGTTGCGGCGCCCGCGGATCACCTGGTCGAGCCCGAGCACGACGTCGCTCCCGGTCAGCTGGAAGCGCTCGTCGAAGCCGCCCACCTCCTCGAACAGGTCGCGCCGGATGCCGACGCAGGCGGCGGTCACGGCGAGCGAGTCGCGGTACCAGCGCACCGGGCCGAGCAGGCTGTCGTCCTCCGGCGCCATCCCGGCGAAGAGGTTGGCCGCGAACCCGCCGGGGCCGAGCGTCACGCCGCCGTGCTGGACGAGGCCGTCGCCGGTCCGCAGCTGGAAGCCGACCGTGCCGACGCCCTCCCGGGACAGCATCCCGACGAGCTCGCGCAGCCAGCCTGCGTCGACGATCTCGGTGTCGTCGTTGAGGAAGACGAGCACCTCGCCGTCGGTCCCGCGCGCGGTGACGTTGTTGACCCGCGAGTAGTTGAACGGCTCCTCCGTCCACCAGACATGGTGCAGCGGGAAGCCGAGGTCGAGCCCGGCGTACCAGGCCTCGCGCTCCTCCGTCTCGCCGCCGTTGTCGACAACCGTGACGTCGAACGCGGGATAGTCGGTCGTCGCCAGGCTCGGAAGCAGGCGCTCCAGGTTGTCGCGGGAGTGCCTGGTCGGGACGACGATCGACACCGTCGGCCACACCGACGGCACGAACTGCACCCGCACCACGCCGTCGACGACCCTGGCCTGCGCCTCCTCGCCCCGGTCGCGCAGCGCGGCGGCGACCATCGCGGCGTCGTGGTGGGAGGCGGCGCGCGGTTCGCCCTGCCCGCCCGGCCCCTCCGGCTCGCTCAGCAGCACCCGGGGCAGGCGGCCGACGGTCGCCTCCGACAGCTCGGCGCCGAGCAGCAGCCGCCAGACGCCGTGGTCGTCGAGCGCGAGCCCGTTCCTGCGCTGCGCGTCGGCGGTCCGGATGGCGAAGGCGCGACCGAGATAGTTGGCGCCCAGCATGGTCTCCGGCGACCAGGAGGGCCGGAACCGCGGCGACACCCGCTCGCCCTCTGCACCGATCCGGTCGGCGTCGAACGCGATGACGCGGCGCACGGGGTCGACCCGGTGCTCCTTCGCGATCTGCTCCAGCGCATTCGGGTCGAGCAGCGAGCCGGCGCGGAGGAACAGGGTGAAGTCCTCCTCGGCGCCCGGCAGCAGGTCGCGCAGCGGCGTGCCGATGGGGGCGACCAGCGTCCGCGCCACGATCGAGGACTGCGCGTTGACGCTCTCCACCGTGGCCGCCACGGCGAGCAGGGTCTCGTCGTCGAGCTCCGGCGCCCGCTCGACGATGACCAGGAAGCTCGTGCGCTGCGCGCCCTCTGGCAGCGGCTCCAGCGGCGGCTGCTGTGCGCGCCACTCGGCGTAGTCGGTGAGGCCGGGGCCCTCGCGGACGATCTCGGGGGCCGGCGGCTGCAGCTCGGCGCGGAAGGTCTTCGCGGCTTCCTTGCCCGCGTGCAGCGCCTTCCTCGGAGCCGATCCGGTCGGGAGCAGGCGGCCGAGCGCACGCCGGGGGCCGCTCATCCAGGCGTTCATCCGGCCCAGTCTAATCAGGCGGTCTGCTTAGACTGTCCTGCGGGAGGCGGCACGTGAGACTTGCGATGACCCTGATGGTGCGCGACGAGGCCGACATCGTCGGCGCCATGATCGACCATCATCTGGCCCAGGGCGTCGACACGCTGATCGTCACGGACAACGGATCGGTCGACGGCACGCGCGAGCTGCTCGAGGATTACGCGGCCCGCGGCCTCCTGGTCCTGCACCACGACCCGGAGCACCGCAAGCAGCAGGCGCCGACCGTGACGCGGATGGCGCGCGAGGCGGCGACCGAGCACGGCGCCGACTGGGTGATCAACGCGGACGCCGACGAGTTCTGGCTCCCGCGCTCCGCCGGCATGACGCTGAAGGAGGCGTTCTCCGGCATCCCGAAGAGCATCCAGGCGTTCGACGTCCCCGTGCACGACATGATCGGCCCGGCCGCCCTCGCCGGCACGGGCCTGCAGCGGCTGCTGTACCGCGACCTCCGGACCGTGGAGGCGCTGCAGCGGGTGGGCCTGAAGGCGCACGCCACGCACGACGCCGTGCACATCGGCGACCCCGAGGTCGAGGTCGTGCAGGGCAACCACTTCGTGAGCCTGGAGAACCGCGGCCCCGTCCCCGCCGGGTCCGAGGTGGAGGTACTCCACTTCCCGTGGCGGTCGTGGTCGCAGTACAGCCGCAAGGTGCGCAACGCCGGCTCCGCCTACGAGAACTCCGACCTCACGCCGAGCCCGAACCACCACGGCATGCGCGACTACCGCCGGCTGAAGGACGGCGTGCTGTTCCCCCTCTATCTCTGCCGGCACCCCGGCGAGGACGAGCTCGCCGCGGGTATCGCCTCCGGCGAGTACGTGCTCGACCGCCGCATCGCCGACGCCGTGCCCTCACCGGTCGCCGACGAACCGATCGACCTTGCGACGGAGCCGGCCGAACGCGCTGTCGGCCTCGCCATCGCGGACCTCGACCGCCGGCTCTCCCTCGCCGACGACCGCGCCGCGCGCGCCGAGGCGGAGGCCGCCGCCACCCGCGCCGAGCTCGGCCGCACGACCGAGGAGCTGCGCGCCGTGCACGCCCAGCTCGACCGCGTGCTGTCGCGGCGCGTCGTCCGCGCCGCGGATGGCGCCGCCCGTCTGCTGCGGCGCGGGCGCTGACCCCGAGGCCCCCGCTGAGGCCGCGCTCACGCAGGCCCGCGCGCGTACAGCCGCCTCGCCGGTTGCGGTGGTAGCCTGCCGAGCGGCTTTCGTGCTCTGCGCTTTTCCGGACGCGGCCGAGAGTACCGTCCGTGATGGCAGAACGCCCTGCCGCCGCTTCGATCAGCCTCGATCCGTCGCACGATCAGACAGAGGAGCCCCGTGCCGTCCACCGACCCCACCCCCGAAGCCGACCCGACCGCCGGCCGGGCGCGCCGCCGCATCCTGGTCGTGACCCCGGACACGCTCGGGGTCCGCATGGCCGGGCCCGCGATCCGCTCGTGGGAGATCGCGACCGCGCTCTCGGAGTTCGCCGACGTCCGCCTGATCTCGACGAACAAGGCGGAGGGCGTCAGCAGCGAGCGCTTCCACGTCGCGTTCGCCGACGACCAGCGCCTCCGCACGCACGTCGACTGGGCCGAGGTGCTCGTCTTCCAGGGCCACACCCTCCGCAGCCACCCGTGGATCAAGCAGACGGACACGATCATCGTCGCCGACATCTACGACCCCATGCACCTCGAGCAGCTGGAGCAGGGCAAGGACTTCGACCCGGAGACCCGTGTCGCCGTGGCCGTCGACACCGTCGAGGTGCTGAACGACCAGCTGGAGCGCGCCGACTTCATGGTGTGCGCCTCCGAGAAGCAGCGCGACTTCTGGCTCGGCCAGCTGGCCGGCCTCGCCCGCATCAACCCGGCGACCTACGACCGCGACCCGAGCCTGCGCTCGCTGCTCGGCATCGCCCCGTTCGGCGTGCAGAACGAGCCGCCGGTGCAGAAGAGCCACGGCATCAAGGGCGTCGTGCCCGGCATCGGCCCCGACGACAAGGTGATCATCTGGGGCGGCGGCATCTACAACTGGTTCGACCCGCTGACCCTCATCGAGGCGGTCGCCGTCGCGCGCCGCGCGCACCCCGACCTGCGGCTGTTCTTCATGGGCGCCGCGCACCCCAACCCCGACATCCCCGCGATGGCGATGGCGGTGGAGGCGCGGAACAGGGCCGAGGAGCTCGGCCTCACCGGCGAGGCCGTGTTCTTCAACGAGTCCTGGGTGCCGTATGCCGACCGCGCCGACTTCCTGCTCGACGCCGACCTCGGCGTGAGCACGCACTACGAGCACCTCGAGACCGCGTTCAGCTTCCGCACGCGCATCCTCGACTACCTGTGGGCGTCGCTGCCGATCATCAGCACCGACGGCGACACCTTCGCCGACATCATCCGCGCCAACGACCTCGGCCGCGTCGTCCCCCCGGAGGACGTGCAGGCGCTGGCCACGGCGATCGAAGAGCTGCTCTACGACCAGGAGGCCCGCGACCGCATCTCCGCGAACGTCGCCGCCTACGCGCGCGAGCACACGTGGGAGCACACGCTGCGCGAGCTGGTCGACTTCTGCAAGGACCCCTCCCCCGCCCCCGACCGGGTCGCGGGCATCGTGTCCGAGCGCACCCGCATCACGAACGACCTGCTCAAGCGGGTCACCGGGCTCGAATCCAGCTCCTCCTGGCGCCTCACCCGGCCGCTCCGCGCGGTCTCCGAATGGGTGGCCGCGCGAGGCCGCAAGCTATAATCCATCGAGCCCCCGACAAGATTGACGACTGAATGACTGCACAGGATCGATACCGTGCGCTGTCCGCAGAACGCATGGTGACGGTCGGCGGCGACGACAAGTCCAACGGCTCGTGGGCAGCGCTGCGCGACATCTTCGGGCACCGCGAGCTGCTCTCGCTCCTGGTCCGCCGCGACCTCAAGTCGCGTTACAAGGACAGCGTGCTGGGCTTCGTCTGGACGCTGGTCCGCCCGCTCACCCAGCTGCTGATCTACGCGATCGTGATCGGCAAGGTGCTGGGCGCCGAGAAGGGCATCCCGGACTTCGCGATCTACGTGTTCACCGGCCTCACCGCCTACGGACTGTTCAGCGAGATCATCAGCGGAACGACCGCATCGATCCTCAACAACGCCGGCCTGATCAAGAAGATCTACCTGCCGCGCGAGATCTTCCCGCTCGCGAGCGTCGGCTCGGCCGGCTTCAACTTCCTCATCCAGTTCGCCATCCTGCTCATCGCGACGATCGTGATCGGCAAGCCGCCGCTGCACGAGGAGACCTGGTACCTCATCCCGTCTGTGCTCCTGCTGCTGGTGTACGGCACCGCGTTCGGGCTGCTGCTCTCGGCGGTCAACGTCTACCTCCGCGATGTGCAGTACCTCGTGGAGGTCGTGCTCCTGCTCCTGCTGTGGGCCTCCCCGATCGTCTACTCCTGGAAGATGGTCCGCGACGCGCTCGGTCACGGCCTGGCGCTCGACATCTACACCGACAACCCGGTGACCCTGGCGGTGCTCGGCTTCCAGAAGGCGATGTGGGTCGGCGGCCAGGACACGGCCGTGTACCCCGACCAGCTCCTGCTGCGCATGGGGATCGCCTTCGTCGTCGGGATCGTGCTGCTGCTCGGCTTCCAGCGGGTGTTCGCGCGCCTGCAGGGCAACTTCGCTCAGGTGGTGTGACATGACTTCGACAACGACCGACTCCCTCGCGCGCACGGCCGACGAGGCTCCCGAGATCGTCCGGGTCAGCGACGTCTCCAAGCGCTTCGTCATCCGCAAGGACAACTCGCTCAAGGAGCGCCTGGTGGCGTTCGGCCGCGGCCGCCAGCACCGCGAGGAGTTCTGGGCACTCGACCACGTCGACCTCAGCATCCAGGCCGGCCACACCGTCGCCCTCATCGGCCACAACGGCTCGGGCAAGAGCACGCTGCTGAAGGTCATCGGCGGCATCATCGAGCCGACGAAGGGCAGCGTCGCGCGCCGCGGCCGCATCGCCGCGCTGCTGGAGCTCGGCGCCGGCTTCCACCCCGACCTCACCGGCCGCGAGAACGTCTACCTCAACGCCTCCATCCTCGGCCTCAGCCGGGAGGAGACCGAGGAGCGGTTCGACGAGATCCTCAGCTTCTCCGGCATCGGCGACTTCATCGACACGCAGGTGAAGTTCTACTCCTCCGGCATGTACGTGCGGCTCGCGTTCGCCGTCGCCGTGCACACGGACCCCGACCTCCTGCTCGTCGACGAGGTCCTCGCGGTCGGCGACGAGGCCTTCCAGCGCAAGTGCCTCGACAAGATCCGCTCGTTCCAGCAGGAGGGGCGCACGATCATCCTCGTGACGCACAACCTCAGCCAGGTCACCGAGCTGGCCGACCGGGCGATCCTGCTCAACCGCGGCGAGGTCGTCTTCGACGGCGAGCCGGGCGACGCGGTCACCGAGTTCCGCAACATCCTCGAGGGCCGCCGGGTCGTCGAGGCGGAGGCCGAGGCCGCCGTCCACGCCGCGAAGGGCGGCGACCCCGTCATCGAGCACGGCCGCGTCATCGAGGCGCGCGCGTGGGCAGACGGCCGCGAGCCCGGCGAGCCGGTGCAGCCGGGCGACGACCTGCGCGTCGAGGTCACGCTCGAGCACGACGAGGGCATCGACGACTGGATGTGCGCCATCCAGATCGACAACACCCTCGGCCAGCCCGTCTACGGCACGACGACCGCGCGCATCGGCTCCGACCTCGGCCGGCTGCGCGAGCGCCGCACGGTCACGTTCCTGCTGCGCGACGCCCGGTTCGGCGCCGGCAAGTACTTCGTCAACGCCTCCCTGATGGACCGGGCCGGACGCCACCTCTCCGACATGCCGCAGGCGTGCTCGTTCGACGTGCCGTACTACCCGCTCGCCGTCGGGATGGTGCACGCGGTCCCCGAGGTCGTCGAGGCGTCGGCCTGAGCCGGGTGGACGCGCGCATGAGCCCCTCCGTCCTCGTCGTCACGGTCACCTACAACTCGGCGGACACCATCCGGCCGTTCCTCGAATCCCTCGCGGAGGCGGGCAGCGCCGACGAGGTCATCGCCGTCGACAACGCGTCGGCCGAGGCGGAGGAGGTCGGCGAGCTGGTCCGCGCGGCCGGCCACCGGTTCGTCGAGCTCGACCACAACGCCGGGTACGGCGGCGGCGTGCGCGCGGCGGTCGAGGCCGCGGAGACGACTCCGGACTACATCCTCGTCGCGAACCCGGACGTGGTGTTCGCGCCGGGCGCCCTCGACGCCCTCGTCGCCGCGGGCGAGCAGGAGCCCCGGGCCGGCTCGCTCGGGCCGAAGATCCTGGAGGCCGACGGCCGCATCTACCCGTCGGCCCGTCGCCTCCCCTCGCTCCGGACGGGCGTCGCGCACGCCCTGTTCGGTCGCATCTGGCCCGGCAACCCCTGGACCGTGAAGTACCGTGCCGAGCGGGAGACCGAGACGCGACGCGACGCCGGCTGGCTCTCCGGCGCGTGCCTGCTGCTGCGCGCGACCGCGTACCGCGACGTCGACGGGTTCGACACGGGCTACTTCATGTACTTCGAGGACGTCGACCTGGGCGACCGGCTCGGCAAGGCCGGCTGGCGCAATGTCTACGTGCCGGAGGCCGTGGTGACCCACACCGGGGCGCACTCCACCTCCCGCGCCCGCCGCGCGATGGAGAAGGCGCACCACGACAGCGCCTACCGCTACCTCTCGCGGCGGTACTCCGCCTGGTACTTCGCGCCGCTGCGGCTCGCCATCCAGCTCGGGCTGTGGGGCCGGCTGTGGTGGGTGTCGCGATGAGCACACCCGGCACCTCCACCTCCACCTCCACCGGCCCGGTCGCGTTCGCCCGCCGTGCCGTCTCGGCCGTGCGCTGGCGCCTGGCCATGCGCCGCTACCGCGCCGGCCGCTTCTCGGCCCGCACCCTGCTCCGGCACGGCGAGCAGGGCGAGCTCGCGGTCGTCATGTGCCTGTGGAACCGGCGCGAGCGCATCGACGCCGTGCTCACCCAGCTCGACGCGCAGGACGGCCCGCGCGTCCGGCTGTTCCTGTGGAACAACCGTCCCTCCGACGACGCGTACTACCGCGAGCGGATCGCCGCCTACCGGGCGCACGGCGCACTGGCCGAGGTGTCGCTCGTCAGCAGCGGCGTCAACGTCGGCGGCCTCGGGCGCTTCTTCGTGGCCAGGAGGCTGTGGCTGAGCGGCTACCGCGGCCCGTTCGTCATGCTCGACGACGACCAGGACGTCAGCGACCATCTGCTGACCGACCTGCTCGCCGCCTCCGGCCCGCGGACGATCGCCGGCTACTGGGCGTGGACGATGCAGGGCGACTACTGGGCGCGCACCCCCGCCGAGCCGGGCGACCGGGTGAGCTACGTGGGCACGGGAGGCTGCGCGTGCGACATCGACATCGTTGCCGACCCCGCGTTCTTCACCGAGCTGCCGCGGTACTTCGCCTTCCTCGAGGACATCTGGATGTGCGGCTACGCCCGCAAGCGCGGCTGGGTGCTGCGCAAGGTCGACACCCCGATCGAGTTCGTCCTCGACGAGACCAACCAGCACCACACCCTCGCCGAGCGCAAGGCGGAGTTCTACCGCTACCTGCAGCTCGACGACGCCGCCTGACCCGCGCCCGCGCCCGCGCACCGCGCACCGCAGATTTGGCGCAAATCGTGGTTATGAGCCCGTCATGACCGACATTCGGCGCAAATCTCGCTCCAGGGGCCGCGCGGGCGTCAGCAGGGCCGGAAGGCCGCCACGTCGGGCGTGAGCGACGCCGGGCCGCCGATGAGGACGACCTTCGACACCTTCATCCGGGTGATGTCGTTGCCGACCGAACGCGGCAGGCACCACGACGGCGCGACGAACAGCGGCGCCTTGTTCTTCGCGGCCAGCACCGAGCCGGAGAGCGCATCGGGGAAGTCGATGCCCGAGGCCACGTAGGCGGTCGAGGCCGTCGTGAACTGGTTCGAATTGACGAGGTGGCCGGTCTCGAACCGGTCGGAGCCGCCGATACGCGTGACCGCGATGCCGGATCCCTTGAGCGACGCATCGAACGACAGCGCGATCGCGGAGGAGCCACCGACCACCAGCGCCGCGCTCAGCTTCGCCGTGCGGATGAACGACGCCGTGGCCGCATCCGGGGCGCCCCACCCTGTCACGAGGACGACGGGCCGCCCCTTCACACCGGATGCCGACGCGGCCGACAGAGCGTCCGGGAAGCTCAGCCCCGAGGCGAAGGAGGCGCTGACCGCCGTCGGGAACGCGTAGCGGGCCAGCTTCCGTGACGTGTCGAACCGGTCGGTCCCGGCGATGCGGACGACGTTCTTCTGGATGCCGGCGAGCGTCTTCTGCACGTTCGCGGCGACGGCGCTGGTCCCGCCGACGATGACGATCTTCTGCGGCTTGAGCCGTTTGATCTCGGCCGTCACGCTCGCCGGGATGCCGGTGGGCATCGTGAGCAGCAGCGGCCCCTTCTGCACGGCGGCCGCCGGGCCGGCGGCGATCGCGTCGGCGAACACGACGCCGGAGGCGATGTAGACCACCGGCACTCCGGCCGTCGGGTAGGCGGCCTTCGAGACGGCCACCGACGTGTCGAACCGGTCGGCGCCCTGCACCCGGCTGCTCGTCGGCGACCCGTTCAGCGCCGACGAGTGCAGCACCGTCTTGCAGCCGAGCGCGGTGTTGCCCGACGGGTTGCCTGCGAGGGCGATCGCGGTGACGCAGGCCGAGTACTGCCCGTCGCCCTTCAACGGCACGCTCGCGCTGAACCCGTGCGCGGCCCCGGCGTTCGGGTACGCGTTGCCCACGTCGGGGCGGCTCCGGTTGGCCGCGACCGTCGTGGTCGAGGTCCCCGACGGGGTGTTCCAGCTGATCTGGACGGAGATGGAGGCGCTGACCAGGCTCGGGTCGATGGTCCAGCCGGAGACGGTGAAGGCGGACGCGCTGAGCGTGGCCGACTCGTAGTTGCCGAACGGGGCGGAGTTGCTCGTCGGCGACCCGAACCAGTCGGAGTAGAGGCGCCAGAAGTTGCGGTTTCCGTAGGCGGAGCAGCCGTCTCCGGTCCCGTACAGGTTGGCGAGGGCCGCGGCGTTGGGCTGGTAGGGCGTGTAGTAGTACAGCGCGGCCGTGGCCTTGTTCTGCACCAGCACGTTGGAGGCGCCGCATTCGGCCTTGGGGTTGTACCGGATGGCGCTGACCTTGCCGACCGGGATCCACGTAAAGCTCTGGGAGGTGCCGGGCGGGTTGCCGTACCTCTTGAACTGCCAGGCCGCCTTGTACACCTGGTTGTAGAACCCGAGGGTGGAGGGGTCGCACGCTGCGGTGTCCGGGCACGCGAAGCCCGTGGCCTTCTGGTACTGCCCGGCGGTCGGCCAGTCGTCGGTGACGAGGCTCTGCTCCTTCTCGAGCAGCACGAGCAGCGCCTTCTGGCTGATCCCGCAGGCCGCGCCCACCTTCGCGATGATGGTGGCCGCCGTCTCGTTCGCGGCGCCGGTGTACGCCGAGCACATGGCGTCGGCGGCGCGGGAGGTCGTCGTCTGCCGGTAGTCCTTCAGGCAGGTGTAGCCGACCTCGCACACCGGCACCTTGGCGTTGAGGAACGACTGGATGGAGGCGGCCGACAGCGCCGAGCCGTTGTAGAAGTTCGCGTCGCTGACGATGTATCCGGGCTCGAAGTCCGCCGCCGACGCCGCCCCGGCGGGTTCGGGCTTCACGGCGAGACCGCCGGCGAGCACCACGGCGACGATCGTCATGAGTGCGGCGCCGAGGCGCGAACGGGTCCGGAGCGTCAACACACGATCGAGCCTACTGAGCCGATACATGCATTACAGGTATTTGGCCCCGGCCCGGTCGATCACTCCTGGTCGAGCAGCTGGTTGAGGTAGGTGCCGTAGCCGCTCTTCACCAGCGGAGCGGCGAGCTCGGCCAGCTGCGCGTCGTCGATCCAGCCGGCGCGCCAGGCGATCTCCTCGATGCAGCCGACCTTGAAGCCCTGCCGGTCCTCGATGACGCGCACGTACTCCGACGCCTGCATCATCGACTCGAACGTCCCGGTGTCGAGCCAGGCGGTGCCGCGGTCGAGCACCTGCACCTGCAGCGTCCCCGCCTCCAGGTAGCGCTCGTTGACCGTCGAGATCTCCAGCTCGCCACGGGCGCTCGGCTCGATGGTCTTGGCGATCTCCACCACGTCGTTGTCGTAGAAGTAGAGACCGGGCACGGCGTACTTGCTCTTGGGCTGCGCCGGCTTCTCCTCGATGGAGATGGCCTTGAAGTCGTCGTCGAACTCGACGACGCCGTAGGCGGTCGGGTTGCTCACCTGGTAGGCGAAGATCACGGCGCCGTCCACGTCGGTGTGCGTGCGCAGCGACGAGCCCAGCCCGGTGCCGTGGAAGATGTTGTCGCCGAGGACCAGCGCCACCGACTCGTCGCCGATGAACTCCTCGCCGATGATGAACGCCTGGGCGAGCCCGTCCGGCGACGGCTGCACGGCGTACTCCAGCCGGATGCCGAGGTGCGACCCGTCGCCCAGCAGCGCGCGGAACTGGTCGTTGTACTCCGGCGTCGTGATGATGAGGATCTCGTTGATCCCGGCCATCATCAGCGTCGACAGCGGGTAGTAGACCATCGGCTTGTCGTAGATCGGCATGAGCTGCTTCGAGATGCCCTTGGTGATGGGCCACAGCCGGGTGCCGGATCCGCCGGCCAGGATGATTCCGCGCATGGGGAGAGTCGTTCCTTACTTGTCGTCGAGCGAGGCGTAGAAGGCGCGCGCCGCCTCCCAGGTCGGCAGGAGGCCCTCCTCGCGCGCCTGCGAGAGGCCGGGGGCGTCCGTGTCCTTCGGCGAGAGCAGCAGCTCGTCGGCCGGCACGGGGAACTCCAGCGCGATCTCGGCGTCGAGCGGGTTGATGCCGTGCTCGCGGGTCGGGTTGTAGGTGTCCGTCACCAGGTAGCTCACCGTCGCGTCGTCGGTGAGCGCGACGAAGCAGTGGCCGAGGCCTTCGGCGACGTAGATCGCGCGGCGGTCCTTGTCGTCGAGGAGCACGCTGTCCCACTGGCCGAAGGTCGGCGAGCCGACGCGGATGTCGATCACGAAGTCGAGCACGGCGCCGTGCGGCGCCATGACGTACTTGGCCTGGCTCGGCGGGATGTCGGCGAAGTGGATGCCGCGCACCGAGCCGCGCCGCGACACCGAGAGGTTGCCCTGACGGAGGTCGAGCCGGTGACCGACCGCCTCCTCGAGCCGGTCGAAGCGGTACCACTCGGTGAACAGGCCGCGGTCGTCCGCGTGCTGCTTGGGCGTGACCTCGTAGGCGTCGGGGATCGAAAGTTCTCGGATCTGCACCCCGGGAGTCTACCAATGAGGCCTTCACGGTAGACTCGTCGCCGGTCCACCGACAGAAAGCACCCATATCTCCATGAAGATTCTCGTCACCGGCGGCGCCGGGTTCATCGGCTCCAACTTCGTCCGCCGCACCCTGCAGGACGCGTACCCCGGTCTCGAGGGCGCCGAGGTCGTCGTGCTCGACGCGCTGACCTACTCGGGCAACCTCGCCAACCTCGCGCCGGTCGCCGACTCCCCGCGCTACACGTTCGTGAAGGGCGACATCCGCGACGGCGGCCTGCTCGACGAGCTGTTCCCGAGCATCGACGCGGTGGTCCACTTCGCGGCCGAGTCGCACGTCGACCGCTCGGTGCGCGACGCCTCGATCTTCGTCGAGACCAACGTGCTCGGCACGCAGCAGCTGCTCGACGCGGCGCTGCGCAACGACATCAAGCGCTTCGTGCACGTCTCGACCGACGAGGTGTACGGCTCGATCGCCGAGGGCTCGTGGGCCGAGGACCGCCCGCTGGAGCCGAACTCCCCGTACTCCGCGTCGAAGGCCGGCAGCGACCTCCTCGCCCGCAGCTACTTCCGCACCCACGGCCTCGACCTGTCGATCACGCGCTGCTCGAACAACTACGGCCCGTACCACTTCCCCGAGAAGGTCATCCCGCTGTTCGTCACGAACCTCATCGACGACAAGCACGTGCCGCTCTATGGCGAGGGCAACAACATCCGCGACTGGCTGCACGTCGACGACCACACCCGCGGCATCGCGATGGTCCTCGTGAACGGCCGCGCCGGCGAGGTCTACAACATCGGCGGCGGCACCGAGCTGACCAACAAGGAGCTCACCCAGCTGCTGCTCGACGCCACCGGCAAGGACTGGTCGTACGTCGACCGCGTCGCCGACCGGCTCGGCCACGACCTGCGCTACTCGGTCGACATCTCCAAGATCCAGAGCGAGCTCGGCTACGAGCCGCAGGTGCCGTTCCAGCAGGGCCTGGCCGACGTGGTGCAGTGGTACCGCGACAACCGCGACTGGTGGGAGCCGCTGAAGGCCCGCGCCGCGCTCGACAACTGAGCCGGCCGCGACCATGACGCGCTACCTCATCGCCGGCGCGGCCGGCATGCTGGGCCAGGACCTGCAGAAGGCCCTGGCCGGCCGTGACGTGACCGCCCTCTCGCGCACCGAGCTGGACGTGACCGACCGCGACGCCGTGATCGCCGCGGTCGCGGGGCACGACGTGGTGATCAACGCCTCCGCCTATACGAAGGTGGACGACGCCGAGACGCACGAGGACCAGGCCTACGCGATCAACGCGCTGGGCACCGAGAACCTCGCCGTCGCCGCCGCGCAGCACGGCGCCCGGTTCGTGACGATCTCCACCGACTACGTCTTCGACGGCGAGGCCACCGAGCCGTACGCCGAGGACACCCCGCGCGATCCGCTGAACGCCTACGGCCGTACCAAGGCCGCGGGCGAGGAGCTCGCCCTGGCCGCCCATCCCGACGGCACGTACATCGTGCGGACGGCGTGGCTGTACGGGGCAGGAGGAGCGAACTTCCCCCGCACGATGGTGAAGCTCGCCGCCAGCCACGAGACCGTCAGCGTCGTCGACGACCAGCTCGGTCAGCCGACCTGGACCGGCGACCTCGCCGCGCAGCTGGTGAAGCTGCTCGACGCCGATGCCCCCGCCGGCATCTACCACGGCACCAACTCCGGCCAGGCCAGCTGGTTCGAGTTCGCGAAGGCGGTCTTCAGCCAGGCCGGATTAGACCCTGATAGGGTCACGCCGACCGACAGCTCGACGTTCGTCCGGCCCGCCAAGCGGCCCTCGTACTCGGTGCTCGGTCACGACGCCTGGGCGACGGCCGGGCTCGAGCCCATGCGGGCGTGGCAGGACGCACTGGCCGACGCGGCGCGACACGGAGTATTGGAGACGGATGACAACGCTCAGAGTGGTGGTCGATGAGCTGATCGGCGACGCTCCCGGCGGCCATCGTCGCTACACCGAGGAGCTCACCCGTCAGCTGATCGCGACCGCTCCCCCGGGCTGCGACGTCCAGGGCTTCGTCTCCAACGTCCCCGACGACCAGCTCGAGGAGCTGCACGGCCGCCTGCCCGGACTCGCCGCGCTGCATCGCCTCCCGGTGGCCCGGCGCGAACTCATGGTCGCCTGGCAGTCCGGCCTGGCGCTCGGCGGCCTCCGCGGCATGGTCCACTCCCCGACGCTGCTCGCCCCGCTGCGCCGACACGATCGCAGCGAGGGCGACCAGTACGCCGTCACCATCCACGACACCATCGCCTGGAGCCACCCGGACAGCCTCGGCACGCCGGCGGCGCTCTGGACCAAGGCGATGGCCAAGCGGGCCCGCAAGCACGCCGATGCGGTGGTCGTCCCGACCCACGCCGTCGCGGACCGGCTCTCCGAGCTGCTCGACTTCGGCGACCGCATCCGCGTCATCGGCGGGGCTCCGGCGACCACCCTGCGCCTGCCGGCCGACGCCGACGAACGCGCCGAGCGGCTGGGGCTGCCCGAGACGTACGTGCTCACGCTCGGGTCCATCATGCCCAGGAAGGGACTGACCCCGCTGATCCGGGCCATGGCCCGCCCCGAGGTGCACGACCTCCCCCTGCTCATCGCCGGTCCCGACCGCTACGGCGAGTCCAGCGCGACCGGCGTCGCGGCTGCTGCGGGCCTTCCCGAGGACCGCGTGCGGGCGCTCGACCGGCTCGACGACCCGGACCTCGCCGTCGTGCTCGACCGCGCGACCCTGTTCGTGTTCCCGAGCCTGGTCGAAGGTTTCGGGCTGCCGATCGTGGAGGCGTTCAAGTTCGGCCTCCCCGTCATCCACTCCGACGACCCCGCCCTGGTGGAGGTCGCCGCCGGCGCCTCGCTGGTCGTGCCGCGGCCCACCGGCGACGAGCCGGCCGACGACCCCGGCTACACCGAGCGCCTGGCCGCGGCGATCGGCCGCGTGCTCGACGACGCCGAGCTGCGCTCCCGCCTCAGCGTGCTGGCCGCCGACCGCGCCCGCGCGTTCTCGTGGCGCGACTCCGCCGAGCGCGTCTGGCAGCTGCACGCCGACCTCTGATCCGCCGACCCCCGACCCCTTCCTCCTGATGACCTCTCCCGCCCTTCCGCGCCCGGCCGGCCGGCTGACCTCGCTCGACGGCCTGCGCGGCGTCGCCGCCCTCGTCGTGGTCGCGCATCACGTCTCGCTGCTTTACGGCCCGTTCGCGGCCACGTACATCTGGGGCAGCGGGGAGACTCCGCACTCCGGCTCGATCTCGTGGTGGCTCAGCTACACGCCGCTGAAGCTGTTCACCGCCGGCCCGGAGGCCGTCATGGTGTTCTTCGTGCTGAGCGGACTGGTGCTCACGCTGCCCGTGCTGAAGCCGCGCGCGTTCGACTGGATGGCGTACTTCCCGCGGCGGCTCGTCCGCATCGGCCTGCCGGTGGTCGCCTCCATCCTCTTCGCCACCGCGCTCGCCCTGCTGGTGCCGCAGGTTCCGCGGCTCGCGGTGAGCGCCTGGGTCGCCTCCACCAGCGTGCATCCGGTGACGCTCGAGCGATTCATGACCGTCCTCGACCCGACCGTCTTCGACTTCGGCCTGAACAACCCGCTGTGGTCGCTCTACTACGAGATGATCTTCTCGGTGACGCTGCCGCTCTTCATCGGCCTGGCCCTGCTGCTGAAGCGCTGGTGGCCGCTCGGCCTCGCGGCGGCGGTCGCGGCCGTCGCGATCGGCATCAACGAGGTCGCGGGCGGCTTCCACTACCTCCCCGCCTTCTTCGTCGGAGCGCTGGCCGCGGTGCTGCTCGCGCGCATCGACGGCCTCGGCGAACGCATCAACGGCTGGCGCGCCGGCTGGCTGGTCTGGCTGGGCGCCCTGGTGGCGTCCCTCCTGCTCCTCATCGGGCCGTGGCTGCTGCCCGACGCGTACCAGCCGTTCCGGGTGGTGCTGGCGGGCTGCCAGCCGGTCGCCGCGCTCGGGATCGTGCTCGTGTGCCTGCAGTGGCGGCCGCTGTCGTCGCTGCTGTCCCGGCAGCCCTTCCGGTGGGCGGGGCAGGTGTCGTTCAGCCTGTACCTCGTCCACGTGCCGATCATCCTCACCATGAGCTATCTGCTGCACGGGATGCCGCTGCCGGTCGTCGCCGTGGTGGCCGTCGTCGTCTCGCTGCTCGTCGCGCCGCTCTTCTACGTGCTGGTGGAGAAGCGGGCGCACACGCTCTCGAAGCGGGTCGGCGACCTCGTCTCGCGGACGTTCGCCGCGCGCACGGGCGCGGGCGAGGGCGTGCTCGACCGCCAGGGCTGAGCGGCATCAGGGCTGACCGGCCTCAGGGCTGAGCTGCGTCAGAGCTGAGCGGCGGCCGCCGGGTAGGTCAGGGTGTCCCCCTCCAGCCGCGCGAACGGCGTCAGCTCGGCGGGCCGGGTGGAGTGCGGACCCAGGATGTCGACGACATCGGCCCCGCGCACGATCAGCGCGTCGGTGATCAGCCGGCGATGGCACCGCCACGGGAGCGCCTCGCTGCACATGATCGCCGACGGGCGCTCCGCGGCGAGCCGCCAGAGCTCGTCCATCCCGTCGCGGAAGGCGTCCGTCGCCATGTAGTCCGCGTAGTCGCGGAACGCCTTCACGCGCCAGCCGTGGTTGACCGTCGGCGTGCCCGCCGGCGTGTGCCGGCGACCGCCCAGCTCCGGCAGCCAGCGGTACTCGATGTCGGCCGGGAGGGCGGCCTCCACCGCCTCCCTCCCCCACTCCGGAAGTCGCCGCGAGCCGGGGAAGCGCCGCACGTCCACGAGCAGCCCGACCCCGTTCTCGCGCAGCAGGCCGGCGACCTCGGCCACGCTGCGGGTCGAGTGCCCGATCGTGTGGAGGGTCGTCACCGCTGCGCGGCCGGCTGCTCCTCACGGCGCGGAGCGGGACGCTCGGCGTCGTCGCGCGCAGCCGCCTCCTCCTTGGGGCCGAACCAGGTGGCGTAGCGCTTCGAGGCCCAGGCGCCGACCGACTTCGACCAGCCGTGGCTGCGCTTCTCGATCAGCCAGGTGAAGCCGACCGCGACCACGACCGCCAGCGCCATCCCGAACAGGACGCCCACGATCCACGGCTGGTCCGCGAACAGGTAGGTGCTGAAGATCAGGATCGGCACGTGCACGAGGTACAGGCTGAACGAGATCGTGCCGGTGAACTGCACGGGCCGGGTCTCGAGGACCCAGCTCAGCGGCCGCCATCCGAGCGCCGACAGCACGAGTCCGCCCGCGGCCAGCGGCACCAGGCCCTTGAGCGCGAAGTGCAGCTCGGTCATGTCCGCGATGCCGGGGCCCACGAGCCACGGGGCGATGAGGAGCATCGCGCTGCCGAGCGCGACGACGCCCCAGACCAGATGGCGGTACCAGCGGGCGTTGATCCGCTCGGCCACATTGCGCACCGCCTCCAGGCGGACGGCGATCACGGCGCCGACGAAGAACGCGGGCAGGTACTCCAGCTCGCCCGAACCGGTGCGAGCGCCCAGCCACGTGATCGCGCAGGCCGCCAGGATGCCGCCGACCCACCACTTCCGGACCGCCAGGGCGGCCACCGCGAAGACCGGGAGCAGGAGCGAGAACACAAGCTCCCACCGCAGCGACCACAGCGGGTTGTTGATCTGGCCGTCGCCGCCGAGCAGGTCGATGGCCGTGACGATCTTCTCCCAGCCGAAGTTCGGCGTGGAGGAGCTGCTCAGCCAGGTTCCGTCGGGCTGCGGCGACCGCTGCGGGATGGCGGCGACCCACACCGCGGCGAGCAGCACGGACGCGATCACCGGGACCATCAGCCGCACCACCCGGCGCGGGAAGTAGGCGACCCAGTCGAAGCCGCGGTGCCGGATCACCGGCAGGGTCACGACGAGGCCCGAGAGCACGAAGAAGACGATCACCGACTCCACACCGGCGGTCGCGAGCTTCAGCGGGGTGTAGCTGATCCACCACATCGCCGAGCCGACCGGGGCGTCTCCGCCGCCGGGCGCACCGGGGAACGCCGGGTTCGTGTACAGGGCGTGGTGGAACAGGACGACCACCGCGGCGAGCCCGCGGAGACCGTCGAGCGCCGCCAGGCGGGTGCCGGGTCGAGTACTCGTCTTCTCTGCCACGCTTCCACCAGTACCCGTCATAGGTCCGGCACGATACGGGGTTGACCTCCGGGGTTCCTGTGACCTATTGAGGGGTCGTCTGGGCGCCGGGAGGTGCAGGAACGCTATTTCCCGGTCGGCGTCGGCGTCGCGGGCGCCAGTGCCTGCTGCACCAGCTGGTGGATCTGCGTGTAGTCGGGATCGGTGGGATCGATGGTCGGCGGCACCAGCTCCAGCTGTCCGACGGGCAGCTTGCGCGTCTTCATGCCGAGATCGACGAAGTAGCCGAGCATCGACTGCGGGATGTCGGTCTTCACGACCTGCGTGCCGGCCTTGGCGATGTCCTGGAACTTGCTCACGACGTTGACCGGGTTGACCTGCTTGAGGATCGCGTCCTGCAGCTGCCGCTGGCGCGCCATCCGGTCGTAGTCGCTGGAGCCGTGCCTGGCCCTGGCGTACCACTGGGCGTGGTAGCCGTCGAGGTGGCGCTGGCCGGGCTCGATCCACTCCACGACGCCGTTGAGGTTCTCGTCCCCGCCGATCGGGATGCGGTCGGAGACCGTCACGTCGACACCGCCGAGCGCGTCGATCAGGTCGGCGAAGCCCTGCATGTCGATGAGCACGTAGTACTGGATCGTCAGGCCGGTCGCGCCCTCCAGCGCATCCCGCATCGCCTCGATGCCCGGCTCGCTGCCCTGCTTCGCGGCGTTCGGGTAGAGGTCGGCCTTGTAGAGCTGCACCTCCGTGTAGATGGAGTTGAGCTGGCAGACGTCGACGTCGCAGCGGTCCTCGTAGCCGTAGCCGTCTGGGTACAGCTCGTGCATCGGCGACTTCGCGCTGAACGGCACCGGGTCGAGGTCGCGCGGGAGGCCGATCGTGACCGCCTTGCCGGTGGTGGCGTCGATGCTCACGACCGACATGCTGTCCGGGCGCAGGCCCTCGCGGTCGGGGCCGGCGTCGCCGCCGAGCAGCATGATGTTGTAGTGGCCGTCGACGGGAGGCTCCGACGGCCCCGCCGAGAAGATGTCGCCGAGCGCGCCGCGCGCCGAGCCGGCGACCACCGAGGCGTAGCCGGCGGTGCCGGTCAGCCCGACGAGCACGAGCACCGCGAACGCGGCGATCCAGCCGCGCGCGTTGGGGCGGGCCTTCACCAGGCGGACGAGCCGCAGCGTGTCGAGGGTGAGCACGATCCAGAGCAGCACGTACAGCGTCAGCAGCACCTGCATCGCGGTGAGGCTGCCGGACTGGGTGAAGAACGTGTAGATCGCGGACGGCGCCACCAGGTAGGTGAACAGCGCCACGATCGCGAGCACCCACAGCAGAAGGGTCGCGATCAGTCCGACGCGGCCGAGCGTGCGGTTGCCGGCCACGATCTGCGCCGACCCCGGCAGCAGGATGTTGAGCGCGACGAGCCACCACCCGCGCCGGGTCATCAGCGGGGCGGAGGACGCGTCGGGGTGGCGGAGCGGTGTGGCGGCGGTGGTCATAGCTTGTCGTGCAGGGCCCGGTTCTTCTCCTCGACGCTGGCGGCCAGGTCGGCCGCGAAGCGCTCGAGGGCGGCGGAGAGGGCGGGGTCGGAGGTGGCGAGGATCTTGGTGGCGAGCAGGCCGGCGTTGCGCGCCCCGCCGATCGACACGGTCGCGACAGGCACCCCGGCCGGCATCTGCACGATCGACAGCAGCGAGTCCAGCCCGTCGAGCCGGGCGAGCGGCACGGGCACGCCGATGACCGGGAGCGTCGTGACGGCGGCGAGCATGCCGGGCAGGTGGGCGGCGCCGCCCGCACCCGCGATGATGACGCGGACGCCGCGACCGGCGGCCTCCTTGCCGAAGGCGATCATCTTCTCGGGCGTGCGGTGCGCGGAGACGACCTCCACCTCGTGGGCGACGCCGAACTCGGTCAGCACGCGCGACGCCTCCTGCATCACGGACCAGTCGGAGTCCGACCCCATCACGACGGAGACGAGGACTGCTGCGCTGTCGATGGCTGTGCTGTCGGAGGCGGTGCTGGCGGGCATGTGCACCATGCTAGGGGCGCGGCACGCCGCGGGCGGGGAAGGCACGCCCGGTACCCGCCTCCGACGACGGCAGGACTAAGGCCGCCTGCGGCGCCCGGTGCAGGGAAGGCCGCTCCCTCACCCCTCGAAGAACGCCGCCGCCGCTCGGGCCCGGGACACGACGTCGTCGAGGTCGGCGCCCGCGACGGTGACGTGGCCGACCTTGCGGCCGGGGCGCGGGGCCTTGCCGTAGCCGTGGAACTTGGCCTCGGGATGCGCAGCGAGTGCGGCCGGGTAGCGGTCCTGGAGCGTCCCCTCGGCCGGGCCACCGAGCACGTTGACCATGACGGACCAGTCGGCGCGCGGGTCGGTGGAACCCAGCGGGAGGTCGAGGACCGCGCGCAGGTGCTGCTCGAACTGGCTGGTGACGGCTCCCTCGATCGACCAGTGGCCGCTGTTGTGGGGGCGCATCGCCAGCTCGTTGACGAGCACGCGGCCGTCCTCGGTCTCGAACAGCTCCACCGCAAGCACGCCGGTGACGTCGAGGCCCTCCGCCACGCGGCGGGCGATGTCGGCGGCGGTCTCGGCGACCGCGCCGGCCGAGCCGGGCGCCGGGGCGACGACCTCGGCGCAGACGCCGCCGCGCTGGATCGTCTCGACCACCGGCCATGCCGCGATCTCGCCGGACGGGCGGCGGGCCACGAGCTGCGCGAGCTCGCGGCGGAACGGCACCAGCTCCTCCACCAGGAGGGCGCCGCCGCGGCCGTCCTCGGCGAGCGCCAGGAACCAGTCGTCGGCCTCCGCGGCCTCGGAGACCACGCGGACGCCCTTGCCGTCGTAGCCGCCGCGCGCGGTCTTCACGACGGCGCGGCCGCCGTGGTCGGCGAGGAAGGCGGCCAGCTGGTCGGCGTCCTCCACGGCCGCCCAGGCGGGGACGGGGAGGCCGAGCTCGCTCAGCTTGGCCCGCATCTGCAGCTTGTCCTGCGCGTAGAGCAGCGCGTCCGGCCCCGGGTGGACCGCCACGCCCCGGGCGACCAGCTCGCGCAGGATCGCCGGCGGCACGTGCTCGTGGTCGAAGGTGACGACGTCGACGGTGTCGGCGAACGCGAGCACGGTGTCGAGGTCGCGGTAGTCGCCGACGCCGGTGGCCGCGATCTCGGCGCTCATGCCCTCTGCCTCCTCGAGCACCTTGATGTCGATGCCGAGCTCGATGGCCGGGGGGATCATCATCCTGGCCAGCTGTCCGCCGCCGATCACTCCCACAGTCGTCCGCGCCATCCGCCGATCGTCTCCTCGATACTCTTCATGGTGTGCGTGGGCAACTCCCAGCCACCGGATACCCCGCTCGCGTAGTGTGGCGAGCGCACCACCCATCTTTCCTCATTCCACTGGCTGGAGCATGTCGACAGAGAGTCCCGCCCGCACGCGCACGTCGCGGCTCCTCCCGCAGCTGATGAAGTTCGGCGCGGTGGGGGCTCTGGGGTTCGTCGTCAACCTCGTGGTCTTCAACGCGCTGATGATCACCGTGCTCGCGCACGTTCCGCACAAGAGCCTGTGGGCGACCGGGATCGCGACGGTCGTCGCGATCGCCACCAACTGGGTGGGCAACCGGTACTGGGCGTTCTCGGCCCAGCGGCAGGACGACACCGTGCGCGAAGGCGTCGAGTTCTTCGCGGTCAGCCTGGCCGGGATGGTGATCCCGCTGGTCTGCGTCTGGGTGTCGCACTACCTGCTCGGCTTCACGTCGCTGCTGGCCGACAACATCGCCAACAACGTCGTCGGGCTGGCGCTCGGGACGCTGTTCCGGTTCGCGTTCTACCGCTGGTGGGTGTTCTCGCCGGCCCGCGCGCACCGCGCACGCCCGGCACGGGCCGGGCAGGCCCCTGCCGAACGGACGGCCCAGCTAGCGGGCGCCCCAGACGGTGGTCTCGTCGGAGACTGACTCCGACTGCTGCCGCCGGAAGCCGACCACGTTCTGGCCGTGATCCATGAGCTCGTTCAGCGCGCGCTGCACCTGATCGGCCTTGGGCACGTCCTTCAGGACCACGGGATGCTCCAGCGCGGAGTTGATGCGCACATCCCCCGACCGGAAGATGCTCTGCAGCCAGGTGCGCCGCACGGCCACGTCATAGCTGCGGCTGTGCAGCAGCTCCTGCCGCACACGTACGAAGAAGCCGTGCCGGATGATGATCCGCCGCGTCGTGATCGTGTAGCGGCGGCTGAGCCAGGCCGCGAGCGGGAGCAGGAAGAGCAGGAGCAGGACGGCGGCCGCAGCCGACCAGAGCAGCACGATCTCCCACACCTCGTCGAGCCGGCCGGCGAAGTAGCCGACGGCGCCGCTCGCCACGATGAGCGCGAGGCTCGGCCAGAACAGCCGGCGGGCGTGGGCCCGCAGCCGCGCGACGACCTTCTCCGGGGGCTGGGCGGGCGCACCCTCCGGCGTGTTGCTCATGACCCATTAATACCGCAGGTGGGTCACGTCGCCGGCTGCGACGGCGGTGCGCCCCGCATCCGACTCCACCTCGAGCCGGCCGTCGCCGTCGAGGCCCGTCGCGGTGCCGAGCAGGACGTCGCCGCCGGGCAGCTCGACCCGGACGGGGCGGCCGATCGTCTCGCACGCCTCCGCCACCTGGTCGCGCAGCGCGCTGCGCTCGGGGTCGCCGCCGGCCGCGCCGAACTCCCGGTACAGCGTGGTCAGCTCGACCAGGTAGGCGCTCAGCACGGCGTCCGGGTCGGAGGTCGTCGCTCCCTCCAGTGCGAGCGAGGTGGAGGTCGGGGTCGGCAGCTCGTCGCTGTCGAGCGTCAGGTTGACCCCTGCCCCGACGACGATCCCGTCCACTCCCGGAGACGCTGCGGACGGGAGGAGCTCGGTGAGGATGCCGCACACCTTCCTCCCGTCGATGTGGACGTCGTTGGGCCACTTCACCGCCACCCGGCGGTCGCCCTCCCCCTCCACCAGCGACCCGAGCGCCCGGCTCATCGCCAGCCCGGCGAGGAGCGGGAACCAGCCGAGCGCCTCGGCGGGCAGCCCGTGCGGCTTGAGCAGCACCGAGACGGCGATGGCCTTGCCGGGCGGCGAGACCCAGACACGACCGAGCCGTCCGCGGCCTCCGGTCTGGTTGCGCGTGACCACGACGGAGAGGTCCGGGAGGTCGCCGGCGCGGGCGGAGAGGACGTCATTGGTCGACCCCGCCTCCGCCAGCACCTCGAGGACGGGGACGATGGCTCTGCTGCGCGGGAAGTCCGCCGCGGTGGTGTCGTTCACCTGGCCCAGTCTGCCAGCGCGGACGCCCCGATTTGTAGGGTTTCCTCAACGACACGGCCCTGATGCTGGCCGGTAGAGTGAACGGCGTGACCGACACCGAAGCACGTCAGACCCCCGATCTCTCCACCACCGCCGGCAAGCTGGCGGACCTCCGGGAGCGGTTCCACGAGGCCGTGACCGCGAGCGGACAGGCCGCCATCGAGAAGCAGCACGCCAAGGGCAAGCTCACCGCCCGCGAGCGCATCGAGCTGCTGCTCGACCAGGGCTCCTTCGTCGAGTTCGACGAGTTCGTCCGGCACCGGACCCACGCCTTCGGGATGGAGAACAAGCGCCCGTACGGGGACGCGGTCGTCACGGGCGTCGGAACGATCCACGGCCGCAACGTCGCGGTCTTCAGCCAGGACTTCACCATCTTCGGCGGCTCGCTCGGCGAGGTCGCCGGCGAGAAGATCATCAAGGTCATGGACCACGCGCTCAAGACGGGCGTCCCGATGATCGGCATTCTCGACTCCGGCGGCGCGCGCATCCAGGAGGGCGTGGTCGCGCTCGGCAAGTACGGCGAGATCTTCCGCCGCAACACGGCCGCCTCCGGGGTCATCCCGCAGATCTCGATCGTCATGGGCCCGGCGGCGGGAGGCGCGGTGTACTCCCCCGCGCTCACCGACTTCGTCATCATGGTCGACAAGTCGAGCCACATGTTCGTCACCGGCCCCGACGTGATCAAGACGGTGACCGGCGAGGACGTCGGCTTCGAGGAGCTCGGCGGCGCCCTCACCCACAACAAGGTCTCCGGCGTCTCGCACTACCTCGCCAGCGACGAGGAGGACGCGCTCGACTACGCCCGCGCACTGCTCAGCTATCTGCCGCAGAACAACCTCGCCGAGCTGCCGGCCTACGAGTCGGAGCCCGAGCTCGAGATCACGGACGCCGACCGCCGCCTCGACACGGTGATCCCCGACTCCCCCAACCAGCCCTACGACGTGAAGACGATCATCGAGGGCATCGTCGACGACGGCGAGTTCCTCGAGGTCCAGCCGCTCTTCGCGCCCAACATCGTCATCGGCTTCGCCCGGGTGGAGGGCCGCTCGGTCGGCATCGTCGCCAACCAGCCCAGCTCGATGGCCGGCACCCTCAACATCGACGCGGGCGAGAAGGCGTCGCGGTTCGTGCGCTTCTGCGACGCGTTCAGCATCCCGATCCTCACCCTGGTCGACGTGCCGGGCTACCTGCCGGGCACCGACCAGGAGTGGACGGGTGTCATCCGCCGCGGCGCGAAGCTGCTCTACGCCTACGCGGAGGCGACCGTACCCCTGGTCACCATCATCACGCGCAAGGCGTACGGCGGCGCGTACATCGTCATGGGCTCCAAGCAGCTGGGCGCCGACATGAACCTGGCCTGGCCGACCGCCGAGATCGCGGTCATGGGCGGCCAGGGCGCGGTCAACATCCTGTACCGCGGCGAGATCAAGCGCGCGGAGGAGGCCGGGGAGGACGTGGCCGCGGTCCGCACCAAGCTCGCCAACGAGTACACGTACAACGTCGCCAGCCCGTTCCTCGCGGCCGAGCGCGGCGAGCTCGACGGCGTGATCGAGCCGTCCGCGACGCGCGTGTCGGTCATCAAGGCGCTGCGGGCGCTGCGCACCAAGCGCGCCTCCCTCCCGCCCAAGAAGCACGGGAACATCCCGCTGTGAGCGACGCGCCTCTCGACCCCTCCCAGCTCCGGTTCCTCACGCGCGGCGTGACCCCGGAGGAGATCGCCGCGGTCACCGCCGTGCTGACGGCGGCGGCCGCCGAGGCCGCCGCTGCCGCTCGCGACGCCCGCCCGCAGCGCGGCCCCGATGCCTGGGCGCGCAGCCAGCGTCAGCTGCGCCAGCCGCTCACGCCCGGGCCGGGCGCCTGGCGCTCCTTCTCGGCCTGACCCGTCCCCCACGGACCGGGTTGTACCCCGATCAGGGCGTCCCCCGGATGCGGGACAGGCGGGATTCCGCGAGACGGCGTATGAGGGCGCCGCGAGGGTGTCCCCCTGGTGTCCTCCAAAATGACGACTATGTATTTCTGGGGAGCACCGTCAATATGGTTATTGCTAGGTGTCTCTCCTCGTGAGTCACACCGCCAATCACTCGCCGACTAGGGTAAGCGGGCGAGTGCTTTGGGGGCGAGTCAGGGCGATATTCGGGTTATCGCCCTGACTCGGGGTTTGAAAAGGGGCCGACAATTCGGGTGTCGGCCCCTTTCTCCTTTTAACCCCCACGCCTTAACCCCCGCACCGGCTCGTGACCAGATGTCACCACTCGGCGGCGCAAGCCGCAGCTGCTCACGACTCGCGCGCCTGAAGCGGCTCAGCCCAGGGTCAGGCGACCGGACGCGGGATCTCCAGCCAGAGGTCGACCTCGTCGTCGTCCGAATCCGCGCCGAGCGCGTTCGCGGCGCCGTCGTCCGACATCCGCAGGCCGACCACCGTGACCGCGGTCTTCGAGGAGCGCGGGACCGTGCGGACGATCAGCTTGTCGGTGGTCGTGCCGCGGATCGCCTCCGCGAGCCTGCCGAGCACCGTCTCCAGTCCGCGCGAGTCGAGGTCGTCGATGCCGCCCTCGTCCAGGAGGCTGACCACGACGCCGCGACGGCGCGCGTCCATGACCTCCCGCCGCACATCGTCGTTGAGCAGGCGCCGGCCGCGGATCTCGTCGCGGATCGCGCCCTCCAGGTAGCGGCACTCGCGTCGTTCGGCCTCGGTCAGGTCGCCGTTGCGGCGGACGATCTCGGCCAGCATCGGCGCCGCAACGCGGTACGTCTGACGCAGCCGCAGCTGGCGCTCCATGACGTGCGCCTCCTGCGCCGCCTGCCACTCCGTCGCCTCCCGCTCGGCCCTGGCGAACTGCAGGGCGTCGCGACCCGCCTTCGCCAGCGAGCCGGAGATGACGACGGCGACGCCGACCCAGACGACGGAGCCGATCACGCCCAGCCCGGCGAGGGCGCCGGGCCCGGCCCAGAACACCGTCTGCACGGCGAGGAAGCCGACGCCGACCCACGCGATGATCGCCTGCCGGCGGACGGCGCAGATCGTCATGATCGTGCCGACGGCGGCCACGTACCAGGTGGCGTAGCCGTTGTCCCGCGCGGGGTCGAGCTGGTTCGTCACGAGGATCGGCACGACCACGCACACGGCCAGGTCGAAGGCGGCGAGCCAGAGCGGCATCTTCGTCGGGCTCGTCGGCCACAGGCTCAGCACGGCCGCGACCGCATACAGCGCCATCGCGACCAGCGGCGGCCACGGGTTCACGGGCGTCGACAGCGACGACAGGCCGAGGAAGAGGTGGTACGCCGAGAACAGGGCACCGAGGCTGAGGAAGAGGACGCGGTTGAGGGTGATCACGCGACGCCCTCCTGCTCGCGCTCCACCAGCGGGCGGTCGCGCTCCGACGACGGCCAGAGGATGGTCACGACCGTCCCCTCGCCGGGCGCCGTGCGGATCTGGGCGCGGCCGCCGACCTTCGCCAAGCGCTCGCGGATGCTGACCCGCAGGCCGAGCCGCTCGGCCGGCACCTCCTCCATGTCGAACCCGCGGCCGTCGTCCGACACGACGATGTGGACCGTCGCCGCCGGGCTGCCGCCGCGGATCGAGATGGTGCGCCGCACCTCCGGGCCGCCGGCGTGCTGCGTGCTGTTGACCATCGCCTGCACGCTCGCCGAGTACACGGCCTCGGCCACGTTCACGGGGAGGCTGTGCACCTCCACGTCGCGCACCTCCACCTCGAAGGGCGACGCGAAGGCGTTGGCGGCGGTCGCCAGGCGGCTGCTCAGCTGCTCCAGGCCGACGAGCGACTGGTCCTCGGGGCCGGAAGCCTCGGCCGCGTGGAGGTGCCCGATGGCGTCGGCCGCCATCGTGGCCGCCAGCTCCTTCGCCTCCGGAGTTCGTGCGCTCGCGGCCGAGAGGAGGGTGGTGAGCACGCTGTCGTGCACGATCGCGTCGACCTGCACGCGCTCAACCTCGGTGGCGTGCTGCCGCACCGCGGTGGCGTACCGGGCGAGCGCCTGACTCTGCGCGGTGTCGACGGCCGACGAGGCCTGCCGCATCATCGCGATGATGGCGAGGATGACACCGCCGAGGATGATCGCGTACACCGCGTCGAGACCGGCGAGCTCGGGTCCGACCCCGCCGCCGGCGGGCAGCGCCCGGACGATGCCGTACGCGATCGGGGTCACCACGGTGTACGCCAGCGCGAGCCAGAGCGGGTACGCGACCGCGGCGAAGGCCGTGAAGACCGAGCAGAGGAACCAGACCCAGGGCTTGTCGGCGGTGAACGGCGACGGGTCGTCGACCAGGAGCGGCCAGGTCACGATCGCCAGGAGGTAGGCGACGGCCAGCACGCCCATCGCGATCTTCACACCGCGCTGGATGATGGCCAGCAGCACCGTGAGCAGGATGCCGCCGAAGATCAGGGTGGCGACGACGATGCCCGCAGGCTCCCGCAGCACGTTCAGCTGGCTCAGCGCCGTCGGGAGGGTCTGCAGCCCGAACACCAGGCCGAACGCCGACACCGTCCGGTCGGCGATCCGCTCGATGCGCGCGCGGCTGAGCGGGTTGCGCGGCTTCGCGCTCTCGCGGGGCGCCTCGGGCGCCGGCCGGAGGTCGCTAGACGCGCTCATTGCCCGTGTCGGGGTCGAGCCCGGGCAGGATGCCGTCCTCCACCGCGCGCCGCAGCAGGTCGACCTTCGTCGGCGCCGGCCGGCCGACCTCCACGTACTTGACCCGGATCCGGTCCAGGTACTCGCGCGCCGTCGAGTTGGCGATCCCGAGCTGCGCCGCGACCGCCTTCAGCGGCAGGCCGGACGCGTACAGATGGAGCACGTCGCGCTCGCGCCGGCCCAGCTGCGCCTTCGCGAAGTCGCTGTCGGCGTCGATCGCGGTCGCCCACTCGAGGTTGTTGAGCACGTCGCCCCTGGCGACCGTCGCGATGGCGTTCATGACCGTCGTCGTCGGCGAGGACTTCGGGATCACGCCTGCTGCGCCCGCGGCGAGCGCCTCGCGGACGCTCGCGACCCGGTCCGCGATGCTGTGGACCAGCACGGCCGCGCCGGTGGCCTGCGCCCGCTTGACGTTGTCGGTCACCTTGGACCCGTCGCCGAGCGAGAGGTCGAGGACCACGACGTCGCACTCGCGCGAGCCGAGCTCGGCGACGAACTCGTCGACCGTGGGCGCGGTGACGACCACCTCGTAGCCCGCGTCCTGGCAGGCGGCCTTGATGCCCAGCCGCACGGACTCGTGATCGTCGACGATTGCCACCCGCACCATGCTGACCATCGTAGTGGTGCCGCTCACGGCGCGAGCGTCGCCACGGCCTCCACGTGGTGCGTGTTGGGGAAGAGGTCGAAAGCGCGCAGCGATCGCACGGGGTAGCCGTGCTGGGCGAAGAACGCGAGGTCGCGGGCGAGGGCGACCGGGTCGCAGGCGACGTAGACGATCTGCGCGGGACGGACGGAGGCGATGGCGTCGACCACGGCGCGGCCCGCCCCGGAGCGCGGCGGGTCGAGGATCACGGTGGCCGCCCGGAGGCGAGCACGCTCCGCCGCGGTCGCGTCGGCCGCGAGGCGCGCGGCGAACCGCTCCACCCGGTCGGTGACCGCCGATGCGCCGACCCAGTCGGCCAGGTTCTCCGCGGCGTCGTCGGTCGCGTTCTCGTCGCTCTCCACCGAGGTGATGCGGAGGGTGGGGCCGAATCGGTCGCCGAGCGCCGCGGCGAGCAGGCCAACGCCGCCGTACAGGTCGAGGTTGGCCGCGCGCGGGTCGAAGAGGGCCTCGTCCACCGCGTCCTGCACGGCCGCGGTCAGCGTCGCCGCCGCCTGCCGGTGCACCTGCCAGAAGCCGCGTGCGTCGAGCCGGAACTCCCGCCGGCCCACCCGCTCGCGGATGGGGACGGGCCGCCGGCGCGGACGCACCAGCTTCTTCCCGCGCCGGATCGGGGCGTCGTTGACGAGCACGTGCGCGACGCCGTCGCCGGCCGTCTCACCCGCTGCGCCGCCGTCCGCCCCTCCCACGGCGACCACGTCGATCGACTCGGCCCCGGGGAACCGCTGGCCGAACGGCACGTTCGCCTGCACGAGCCCGGTGGCGAGCGGGAGGTCGCGCACGGGCACCACGGTGTGGGTCCTCGCCGCGTACGGGCCGATCGCGCCGTCGGCGCCGACCTGCAGCCGCACCCGCGTGCGCCAGCCGGTGCCGTCCGCGGTCTCGCCGGGGACCGCCTCGACCGTCACCGGGCCGCCGGCCGGGTTCAGCGCCGCGATCGTCGCCTCGTCGAGCTTGCCGGTGCGCTGCAGCGCGTCGACGATCACCCGCCGCTTGAGCTCGCGCTGGTGGTCGAGCCGGATGTGCCCGAAGTCGGCCCCGCCCGCTCGCCGGCCCGGTGCGTTGTGGATGGACGCCGCCTCCCACACGTGCTCCTGCCGCTCGGGCGCAGGCTCCAGCACCTTCAGCGCCTCCGCCCGCCAGAACCGCTCGTGGCTGGTGTCGGCGACGCGCACCCGCACCCGCTCCCCCGGCATCGTGTCCGGGACGAAGACGACCCTCCCCTCGTGACGGGCGACGAACACGCCGCCGTGGGCGACGTTGGTAATGTCGAGGTCGACCTCATCCTTCTGGGGCATCCGTCGAGCATCCCACAGGTGACCATGCGCCTCTACCTCGCCTCCACCTCCCCCGCGCGCCTCGCGCTGCTGCGCGCCGCCGGCATCGAGCCGATCGTCGTGCCGTCCCACGTGGACGAGCCTGCGGCCGTCGCCGCCGCCGAGGCGGAGCACGGTCCGCTCGACGCCGGGGCAATGGTGCAGCTGCTGGCGCGGCTCAAGGCCGAGGCGGTGCGCGGCACCCTCGACGGCGAGCCGATCGACGGCCTCATCCTCGGCGGCGACTCGGCCTTCGCGATCGACGACGCCATCCACGGCAAGCCGCACCTGCCCGAGGTCGCCCGGGAGCGGTGGCGCGTCCAGCGCGGACGCACCGGCCGCCTCCACTCCGGCCACTGGCTGATCGACCACCGCGACGGCCGCGAGAACGCCGCCGCCGGAGCGACCGCCGTCGCCGCCGTCACCTTCGCCGACGTCACCGACGCCGAGATCGACGCGTACGTCGCGAGCGGCGAGCCCCTGGAGGTCGCAGGCGCCTTCACGATCGACAGCCTCGGCGGCCCCTTCATCACCCGCGTGGAGGGCGACCCGAGCACCGTGGTGGGTCTCTCCCTCTCGACGCTGCGCGAGCTGGTCCGCGAGCTCGGGGTGGAGTGGACCTCGCTCTGGAATCGCGCCGCCTGAGCCCCGGCCGCCGACCCGGGGGCGGTCGCCGCTCGAGCCGGTTTGTGCCTCCTCCCACAGTCGGTGCATGCATTTTTGTGGAGGCCGTCCAAAACGGCCTCCCCGGAGCGCAATAGGCTAGGGGACTGTGCCACGTATCACCAAGGTTCTCATCGCCAACCGGGGCGAGATCGCCGTCCGGGTCATCCGAGCAGCCAAGGACAGCGGTATCGGGTCCGTCGCCGTCTATGCCGACCAGGACCGTGACGCCCTGCACGTGAGGCTCGCCGACGAGGCGTACGCCCTCGAGGGCACCACGAGCGCCGAGACGTACCTCGTCATCGACAAGCTCCTCTCCATCGCCCGCCGGTCCGGCGCCGACGCCGTGCACCCCGGCTACGGCTTCCTGGCCGAGAACGCGGACTTCGCCCGCGCCGTCATCGGCGCCGGCCTCACCTGGATCGGCCCATCGCCCGAGGCGATCGAGCGCCTGGGCGACAAGGTCTCCGCGCGGCACGTCGCCGAGAAGGTGGGCGCCCCGCTCGCCCCCGGCACGCTGAATCCCGTCGCCGACGCCTCCGAGGTCCTGGAGTTCGTCGACCAGTACGGCCTCCCGGTCGCCATCAAGGCCGCGTTCGGCGGCGGCGGCCGCGGCCTCAAGGTCGCCCGAGAGCGCGAGGAGGTCGCTGAGCTGTTCGAGTCGGCGACCCGCGAGGCCATCGCGGCGTTCGGCCGCGGCGAGTGCTTCGTCGAGAAGTACCTCGACCAGCCGCGTCACGTCGAGACCCAGTGCCTGGCCGACGCCTACGGCAACGTGGTCGTCATCTCGACCCGTGACTGCTCGCTGCAGCGCCGCCACCAGAAGCTCGTCGAGGAGGCGCCCGCGCCCTTCCTCACGGCGGAGCAGACCGAGCAGCTCTACTCGGCGTCGAAGGCCATCCTCAAGGAGGTCGGCTACCAGGGCGCCGGCACCTGCGAGTTCCTCATCGGCAAGGACGGCACCGTGTCGTTCCTGGAGGTGAACACCCGCCTCCAGGTCGAGCACCCGGTCTCGGAGGAGGTCACCGGCATCGACCTCGTGCGCGAGCAGTTCCGCCTCGCCGAGGGCGGCGAGCTCGACTACGACGACCCGGCGCCCCGCGCGCACTCGTTCGAGTTCCGGATCAACGGCGAGGACGCGGGGCGCAACTTCATCCCCTCCCCCGGCCCCGTCCACGTGTTCAAGCCCGCCGGCGGCCCCGGCGTGCGGGTCGACACCGGCATCCAGGCCGGCGACGTCGTCAGCGGCGCATTCGACTCCATGCTCGCGAAGCTCATCGTGACCGGCGCCAGCCGCGAGGAGGCGCTGGAGCGCTCCCGCCGCGCGCTGGACGAGTTCGAGGTGGCCGGCCTTCCGACCGTGCTGCCGTTCCACCGCGCGATCGTGCGCGACCCGGCGTTCGCGCCGCAGGACGGCGAGCCGTTCTCGGTGTACACCCGCTGGATCGAGACCGAGTGGAACAACGAGATCCAGCCGTGGTCCGGCGAACTGGGCGACCAGCCGGCGGCCGAGCGCCGCAGCAGCGTCGTGGTCGAGGTCGAGGGCAAGCGCATCGAGGTCTCGCTGCCCGCGAAGCTCCTCGCGGGCGGTTCGGCGGCCGACACTTCCGCCGCCCCGGCCCCGCGCCGCCGTGGCGCTGCGCACAACGTCGACACCGCCACGGGGGACTCGATCACGGCGCCGATGCAGGCGACCGTCGTCAAGGTCGCGGTCGCCGACGGCGACGAGGTCGTCAAGGGCGACCTCGTGCTCGTGCTCGAGGCCATGAAGATGGAGCAGCCGCTCACCGCCCACAAGGACGGCACCATCTCCGGCGTCAACGCCGCGGTGGGCGAGACGGTCTCGTCGGGCCACCTGCTGCTGACGATCGTCTGACACCGCGCCCGGCGCGTCACAGAACGGAGGCATCCGGCCTTTCATCGAGGCCGGTTCGCCTCCGTTCTGTGCGTCACCCCCCGATCGCACGACCACGCACCTCCGTCCTCGACACGGCCTCGACGGTCGCCACCACCGACTCGGGGTCGTCGATCACGTGGCGTGCCGCCACCCGCAACCAGGGGTCCCTCGGAGCGCGAACGCGGCGTCGCGCACGCGGTCCTTCTCGAACGCGGCGCGGTCGGCGTGGAACCGGAAGCCATCCACCTCCACATAGAGGACTCCGTCGATCCGCATGTCCACCCTGCCCACACCCGCGACGGCGAGCTGCTGCTCGACCACGTGCCCGCGGGCCTGCAGGCGCTGACGCAGCAGCGACTCCACCCCTGAGTCCGACCCCGGTCGCGCCAGCGCCGCCACCTGTTGCGCACGCGCGGGCTGCCATGCGCAGATCCGGCGAAGGGAGGTCATGGTCACCAGTCCCGCCGACAGAGCCGTGTCGAGCACGGCGACCGCCGTCTCCTGATCAGCGCAACGAACCACGCTGCGGAGGCAGTCGGCGAGCGAGGTGCGCCAGACCTCCGGATGCGGGTCGCACCTTCGCCAGTGGACGACGTGGCCCTCGGGCGGATGAGACCGCCCCGCGTGGGGAGGGACGATCAGGTGGGTCCGCGCGTCCTGTCCTCCCCAGAGGCCGTAGGTGCGAGCGGCGGAGACGCACGACAACCGCGCCCCGCTGCGCAGCGCCGACAGTGTCGCCTCGGACGATCCGGGCGCGGCATAGCGACCGTTGCGGGGTCGCAGCAGCGCACCGGACGAGACCGCCGCGCTCAGAGCGCGGTCGGTCGCCCCCGTCGCGAGCAGCTGTCGGCGGGTCGCCGCGCCGCCGAGTCTTCGAAGTTCCGTCTGCCACATGGACCCATCGTGGGCGGCGGGCCTCCCACGAGGAGGGACTTCGGCAGATCTGTGGATAAGTGGCCTGGCGAAGAAGGAGGACGGAACTGCCGACACGCCGTTGGCGGGCAGGGAACGGAGGAGTAATCCCGCGACGGACGCGGGTGCGGCGGAGGCCGGTGTAAGGGGCGCGGCCGGGACCGCGGGCTG